>NZ_JBFREL010000014.1:0-139295 GCF_052114265.1 Paenibacillus sp. MCAF9 | reverse complement strand
GAATCTACGTTAATCTGATACTGAGTCATACCATAATCCCTCCATTGAATGTTGTCTCGACAACTCCATTCTAAACGAGGATTTTGGCTATGGCTCTCTTTTTTTGAGATGCTAGCTTTTTACACAAGTATACGGACTCAACTCCATTCGGCGGGATACACACAATATTAAGTATAGTTTTAGTTCTATTTGTGCGGTTTTGGTCAGTTTGAGCGAAATAGAGCTAATTTCTAGATCTATTTCCGTATAACTTGCGCCGCAAAGCTGCTTCGGCGGGATGAGCCTCGTGATTAAGTCGATATTGACAAACCGTTCCCCCAGCGAGCTTCAAATGCCGTGCACAAAAAAAGAACGATTCGTTTGACCGAATCGTTCTTTCATAAGCTCATTTACTTCTTATCCACCTGAAGCAGCTTAACCGTCTTTGTAGAAAAAGTATCCTTCAGCTTTTCCTCATTAATGACGTTCAGCTTGACCAAGCTTGCAATTTTTGAGCCATCCGGCTTCGATAACATTCGCCATAGCTCCGGATCTGGCAGCGCCTCATAAAGCTTGTTGTCGTCGTATTCCTTACGCTCCTGCACAACCACTTTTACTTTATGGCTCCCGATCTCCAGCTCGCTTGCTTCCTGCTCAGCCAAGTAGCTCATAATGGTCTGCCTGAGTTCTGTCAGCTCCTGCTCTATTTCTTTTTGCTTTTGTTTTTGCTGGTAATATCTGCGTACCGTTTTGTCCAACCTTATCACGCTCCTCTCTATTACATGCTTATGCATAGAAGAAGCATTTTAGGATGAGTTAGACAACCTGCAGCATGATCAATAAATGTCTTTTCTCATAAACACCGTAAACGAAACAAGCAGCGAACCGACCATCCAAGCGGCCAGCACGGCAAGCGAGAAGCCAAGCGTCATGCCCTCGATTGGAGGAGCAGATCCACTAACATAGTCCATTAAACCAAGATTGACCATGAACAAATATTTGGCCGAATCCCATGAGGATACCATGTTGCTTAGAATAGCGCCTGCAATTAAGCATGCGAGCATCGTTCCCATACCGGCTGCGCTGCTTCTCATTAGAATGGACAGCATGAACGATAACGTTCCCACTACAAGCGAGATAAACCATGCGAGTCCAAACTGCTGAATGATAAACTGCCATTGTGACACCAGGCGGACGCCTGATATGTCGAGCTCGCCTCCTTGTGTGGAGAAGCCGGTTAATACGGGAGCCGACCACCCTTGATTGCCGAACATAACGGCTGAGATGAGGTAAGACAACAAACCGAATATGAAAATAACTAAGGAAACGGACAATATTAGCGCGATATATTTGCTGAGCAATATTTTAAACCTGCTTACCGGGCGGGTGAGCAGCAGCTTAATCGTTCCCATGCTCCGCTCTGAGGAGACGATATCTACCGCAATAATCATGATGAGCAACGGGAGAAACAGCTCCGCCGAGTTTTGAACAAAACCTCTAATGAAGGTTGGCGCTCCCGGCTCGGAGGGATTCACATTATTGTTCAAATAATATTCGGATTGTTTGATTTGAATTTGAATTTGCTCTCGCCATTGTCCTGCGCTGCTCAACCGATTTTGCATGTCCACAATTTGCTGCTGCAATTCGGTACGCCAATCCACGTCACCCAGCCGCTCTTTTATGGATTCTGCCTGTTTCGCCTGCGCATACGTAAACATCGAGAGAAGAACGATAATAATAATAGAGATAACGATAAAACGTCGTTTGCCGACCAGCTTCGTCATTTCATTTTGAACGAGATTAATCAATCGACTCGCCTCCTGTCAGCTCAAGAAATAGATCTTCAAGCGCGGGAAGCTTCCGATTCATCTCCAGCACACTTACCCCAGCCTCAACAAGCTTGCGATTCCACTCTCCAACTGCGTGTTCAACGTAAGCTGTCGTAACCGTATCCGTCGACTCTCCCAGGACAGCCGTAACATCGCCAAGTATCGATCGTCCCAGCGCTTGCGGCTGCAGCCGCCATACTAGACGTTCTTCGCTGGACAACAGCTGCTTAACCGAATCCACTCGAATGATCTCGCCTTTGGAAATAATCGCAACCCGGTCACACATCAATTGAATTTCATGCAGCAAATGGCTCGATACGAGAACGGTCAATCCTTCTTCCTCAGCTAGAAACCTAATAAAAGCCCGCATTTCTCTAATACCCGATGGATCAAGCCCATTCGTTGGCTCGTCCAATATGAGGACATCAGGCTTGCCAAGCAGTGCTTGAGCGATCCCAAGTCGCTGCCTCATCCCAAGTGAATAGGTGCTTACTTTATCATTCACTCGATCCTGCATGCCAACAAGCGCAACAACCTCATTGATCCGCTCCTGCGTAATTCCATTAATCATAACGGCAAAGTGGCGAAGATTGTCCATTCCGCTGAGGAAAGGGTACAGCTCTGGGTTTTCTACGATACATCCTAAGTGCCGCATCGCTTTTGTAAAATGTTTCGCAATATCCAAGCCGCATATATGGATGGTGCCGGAGGTTGGCTTAATTAAGCCAACCAGCATGCGAATCGTCGTCGTTTTCCCTGCTCCGTTAGGGCCTAGAAAACCAAACACTTCGCCGCGCTTCAGCTCAAAGCTTAAGTCCTTGATGATCGTCCGCTTGCCTATCACCTTCCGTAAACCCTGAACAGCTAATGTAATGTCGCTCATGATTGTCCTCCTGCATCAGCAATTAACGCGGCTACCCGCTCAGCCATTAAGCGATACCCTATCTCATTCGGGTGGAAATGATCCGTAAATAACAGCTTCTCTGCATTCAGCTGAAACAAATCATAGGTCGGAACCAGAACAGCTCTCGAATGCTGTGCCAGTGTCTCCGCAGTTTTACTATTCCAGTTCCTAACCACAGTCGACATCAACTCACCATTTTGGAACTCGCTGAACGGATTATACAGTCCAAGCAAATAAACGGTCGCTTCTGTATTAACGGCACGAATGGTCGTCAAAATCGTTTTCAGATGATTCAAATACGCTTCTTCTAATCCCGAAATGCTTGCCTCAGACAGATCCGTAAGCGATTGACCACCGAGAAATAAGTCGTTGCCGCCAATGGTCATCAGAATAATGTCTGCTTGTCCAATTTGCCGCTCGATTTCCTTTTGTTTCATCTGCTCCACTAGCTCTGAAGAGGTAAGTCCCTTAATGCCTAAGTTAATTAAGGAAACATCAGTACCGGACTGCTTCAGTTGATCGCTGACATAACCCACATACCCTTTTCCTTCAATGTCGCCAGTTCCTCTCGTTAACGAATCCCCTAATGCTATAATCTTTATCCCATTTGATGATTCTGCAGGTTGTTCCGTATCTTGCGATACAGATGATTGACTCGCTGTTCCGAATAAATAATCCTTTATCGACCAGCCTAAAGCAAATATCCATAAGAGACTGGCTAGAAACGCAAAAGAGGTAATCATACGAACTTTTTTACTATGCATCCCCGTCACGCCTTTCGATTTCTGTAGCTGTTATATAATTAGCTGAACCATGTAATTACTTGCTGCTGCATCTGTGCTTTATTCTGCTCAAACTGGCTTTTTCTGTGACCATTTGCTCCTGAGGGATGCGGCATTTCGAACAAGCATCTTTCTTTATCTATCCATCCCTTGTCAGCAAAATACTTGACTACATCGGATACCGACTTGCCAAGCGGGATGACAAGCGCATCTTTTACCGCCAGCAATTCTTGAAGAAATATACTCTCAGCATAGTGATAAAGCGTCTCCGATTTCAAAATAACAGGGCTGTGCCCGGTGTAATTTTTGCCCTTTATGAACACTGGATACCTTATTGCTGAAGTTGTATGCAGTAAATCTCTAAGCTCATAAAATAATAGCTCGCTGCTCTTTATGCCAAGTGCTGCAGGCAATCCAATTTGATCAAGCATGTCGATCAAATTTTTTCGCATAGAGCCTGCAAAGCTTGCAAGCTTCTTCGCGCGTTGATCGATGAGGTCATAAGACACCCCATTTACAAGATCCTCCCGCGCGCTGCGTATGGCTACCTCCATTTGG
The DNA here is from genome assembly GCF_052114265.1 of Paenibacillus sp. MCAF9. Classification (NCBI taxonomy): domain Bacteria; kingdom Bacillati; phylum Bacillota; class Bacilli; order Caryophanales; family Paenibacillaceae; genus Paenibacillus; species Paenibacillus sp. MCAF9. Next base: position 135,243 of record NZ_JBFREL010000014.1, on the reverse strand, counting down.
GTAAAGCCTGGCGTAATGCCAATAATCATCACTTTAGCAGCAATATTCACATATTCGTAAGGCACATAATAAATCGACATGTCATGCTCTTCATGAAGAAGCAATTCTTCTACAAACAGCTGCTCCTTGGACAAGCTGCCGAGCGGGAGCGACTCAATAAAGGATTTATATTTTTCAATTTGTGTCACCGTTAACCGCCCCTCCGCTCAATCTGTATGTTCTTACTTTAGCTCAACCATATTGTGTGCGCGCGCAGGATAGTCGGTAATAATGCCGTCGATTTCGAATTTGAGCACCTCTTTTAAATTCCGCTCGCTGTTCACTGTCCACACCCATACTTCACGGCCTTTTTTATGCGCACGCTCCACGAGCTGCTCTGTCAACATAATCTGCTCGATCGTATAGAAATCAACATCAAGAAGCGAAAGATCACCGAGTGCAAAATATAAAATTTGCCCAATTTTAATTTCGGGGTTCAGTGACCGAATATGCTGAAGCGTAGACCGATCGAATGATTGAATATAACAGTCCTGCACCATATCGAATTGTTCAATTAATGCAACAACATGCTCAGCCAATTGTTCGCCTGAACCGTATGGCTTAAGATCAATGATCAGCTTCGACTTCCCCAGCACTTCTCCAAGCACCTCGGATAACATAGGAATTCGCACAATCTCATCGGGTTCACCGCCAGCTTTGGCAATGTTCAGCCTCGCAATTTCCTCATAATCCAGCTCGCTCACCCGCTTCGGCACACCCGCCATACGCTGTAAATTATAATCATGGTTCAGTACAACCACGCCGTCCTTTGTCATCTGTACATCAATTTCAACGGCATCAATACTTTGCGCCACTGAGCTGCGAATCGCTTCCAGCGAGTTTTCCGGCGCAACGAGCGTATCGCCGCGATGAGCAGACAAAAGCACGCTCCATTTTACATAAACCAATTGATCATTAGCCGCATAGCTGACAAACAGCGCAAGCGCTAAATAAGCAGCCAATATAGAGCTGTAGAGCACTCGTTTCCTCGTTCTGCCTTTTAGAAAAGTCATAAGACGCTGCTCAAGCGGGCCAACCCAGCCATTTTTGAATAAACGGAGCTGATCTCGCGGCATCACGCCCCGTGTACGCTTAAAGTGATAGAAGAGCCTTGTCAAAAAGATAATATTAATCGGCACGAGCAGCAAAGTGAACATATAAGTTAGCACCGTTGTTAGCGTTAATGAATAATGATTGGACACCACTTTAAGCACATTGATATCCAGCCACGCTGGCAAATAAGCAACAGACGAGATGACGACAAAACCAAGCGCGAAAACGAACACATTTAGCAAAAACAGATTAACAAAGATCGTTAACCGCTTTCCCTTCGTCAATAAGAGACTGCTTCTGATGGCTACTCGAATGGATTTGTCTTCGATCATAATGAAATGCAAAACAAAAATCCATCTCAAGATGGTGTACACGCCCGCCAAAAGCAACAAGCCGTATAAAGAAAGCATCATCATAGACGAGCTCAAGACGCGGCTGTTAAAAAATATCGGGACATTAAATTGTGCAAAAAGGGAAGTTGACAGCGGCGATTCAATAAACGGCACAAGAAACAATAGGAAAAACAACAGCTGAATCAAGCCGAATCCAAATAGTTTAGGCGTCTGTCTCAGCGTCGTCAGCACGGCATCTGAGATCAATACCTGTTTGCCAAAATAATGCTGCTGAGAAATCGTAATAACTACGCCAAACTCGATAAAAAGCACAAGTACAGCTACTAAACAGATCGCAATTAACCCAGCAACGCCCGTGTAGCTCAGACCAATTTTATATACATCGCCATTCAACACAGAGCCCGATCCAAGTACACGAAGCATACGGTTAAAAATAAAAGAAATAATCGGAATGATGACAAAGCTCGTTAGGAGCATAAATAAATATTCAAACAACAAATGTTGCTTATAAGTTTCACGAAAGTCACGGATACTTCTACCAAGCCGCTTGAGCATGAACATTCATCCTATTCATTGTATGGTAATCAATAAAGCAAGAAATGGAATTGCTAAGCAACTTCATTTCCTTATTATAGCTATTTACCTACCCCCGCGTCGAATCGGAAAAATACAATAAAAAATCCGTTCTCTTCAATTGAAGAAAACGGATGCTCATTTTTGTATAATCTAACGTCTGCCAGCTATTTTTTCTTAATCGAATTATTTTTCAAAATATCATTTTTCTTTTGAACCAGCTTAGCTGTGTATAAGGTGTTGTTTTCAATGAGATAGGCTGGCGCTCCTGTTCCCGCATATAATGTGGTGATCCCGATCGCAGCTAAATTGGTTGTAATCGTATTCCCTCTAATTACGGCCTTCAGAACGTCATGCGGATTATTCCGTTTCCAATAATCGTTAATGCGAACAATCTCTGTTTTATCGGAGGTTAGTTTTTCCGCTGTAATCGTATTATTCTCCAGCAGCAGGTTTTTCGCTGCTTGAACGCTAATGGCTTGGGAGTTGCCTAATAGCTCAAATGTCGAATTTTTGATCGTCAAATCAAGCTTTGGATGTTCAGCGATCATTAATGTGCTAAGCGCTGGCGGTGATTGAAAGGAACAGCCATCGAACACATATTTGCCGGCTTGTGCAACCGCAATCGATCCAAATTTACCCGTTCCCGCGGCTCCGATAAATTCGCAGTTGTTGTATGTGGCAGGAGGCAGCGTTAACCCGGAATCGGTATTAAAGCCGGTTACCTTTAAGTTATCGATGATCGAGCCCTCGGTTATACCGCCCGTTACGACCCTAAGCTTGCCTTCGCCGTTAATCGTTATGTTTTTCAAACGAATCGGTTTTCCCCAAAGCGATAGACCAGAATCACTCTTTTTGTTGTTATTCATAACGATGTTCGATGCACTCACTCCAAAAGCATCCTTCGCACTAATTAAAAACATAGAGTCCGTAAAGGTCATGCCGTCTATTTTGATATTAGGACCCGTAAACGACGTATAGGAATCATTCATCTTGTTATCGATAAATGTGGCATCGTGAGCCGCTGCAATGCGCGAGCCGTCAAAATGATTGCCTTTAATCATGGCCCCTTTAAACGGATCGGAGATGGCTAGCCCAATTGCACCTTTTGATGCCAAATGATTATCTTCTACGATTGCGTCTTTTCCATCATAAAGAATGACATCGTACGAAGCATTATCGTGAAATTTATTGCTTTTGATCGTAATATTGCTGTTGCGATGTCCGTTCTCGCCAAAACCACCTTCTACATCTATTCCCGATTGCGGCATTGTCCCCTTGATATGATGAAGAACGTTGTTCTCAATAAGTACTTGATCAGCACCGCCGACCGTAATTCCTTGCCTACGGTTATAAGCAAATTCAGAATTTTTCACAATCACGTTTTTCGTTACACTTTTGTTCCAAAATTCCACATAGGCGCCTTTTTTGGTCGCTTGCTCAAATACAAGATGGAACTGTGTCGCTCCTTCCGGTATGTCGATGAGCTCGCGCACCTTTACATTTGCCAGCTTCTTAATAAAAGCTCCGTTCGCTTTATAGAAGAAGATATCAAATTTATTTGGCAGTTTAATCGCATTCGACAGTTCAAATTGTTTTTCTGTTTTAAAAATCGTGTTCGTAAAATTAAGCGGCTGCTTCGTTCGAAGCTTTTTGGCATTCGCGACATTTTTTCCTTTATCATCGAATGCGCCTAATACAAAATGGTCTTCATACAAATCCTTTGCCATCGTGCCGTAACCGCCTAGTATGAGACCATCGCCTGTAAAATTAATCGATTTCACGCCGTCAATGGTAATATCATAAGCTCCTTGCGTAAAAATGCCATAACCCGCTTCATGTGTGCCTGAGCTGTGCTTATTGTCTTTTTTAGAATAGTTATGTGTTTCCCTGTCACCTGCATAGGTCCCTCCTCTCAGCGTGACGTTATGAACGCCATAACCCAAATACATGAGTTGATACGACTCTTTATCATTTGTTTCCTTCTGGAGCACCGCATCCATCGGGAGATCAAACACCATATTGCTGACCATATTAATCCGGTTAGCTTTATCGATTAAATAGGTACCCGGCGGCAGTGACGTCGTCGTTTTCCCATTTTTAACCGCCCATTGCAGTGCATTGTTAATGCCCTTTGTTGTCTCAATAGGATGTGTACCATCGTTATAAATGCCAAACTTAGATAGTTCAATTAGATAATAGTCTTTAGAATCCGGCGCTTCTGCCGAAGCCTGATTAGGTATTAGCAATAGCTGTAATCCAAGCATTAGTGACATAACTAGCTTTAATATATTCACTTTAAGCCTCCTATTTGCGGTTCAAATCATCTGATTGCAAGAAATAAGTGCTCCTCCTTTCAACCTCTTAAATATACCACTACCAATATTCTTTATAAAGAACAAAATCCTGAATTTGGTTCGTTTAGTGAAAAAAGGGGCTTCCTTCCTATGTATGAAGATGCAAAAAAAGAAGCGAAACAAAAGAGCAGCTTGCTCTTTTGTTTCGCTTCTTGTGAATTTAGGCTGCCGGCAATTCCAGCAGTTTATCGGCTACTACGGCTGCCATTTCTCTCGTAACGACCGCTTTCGGATTAAAGCTGCCGTTCGAGCCCTGCATCAAGCCGTTTACATATACGGCATTGACGTATGCTTTTGCACTTTCATGAATGCTGCTCTCGTCTTTGAAAGGAAGTGAATCTGTGCTGCCCTTAAGCTTGAAAGCTTTGGCAATCATGATCGCCATTTCTTGTCTTGTTACCGCTTGGTTCGGTTTGAACGAGTCTATTGTAATCCCTTGAATGATGCCCAGTTCCTTGGCACGCATAATGGCTCCGTAATACCATGCGCCAGGCTGAACATCCTTGAACACTTTGGCTGCTTCATTAGCAGGGGCTTCCTCCAATAGATTGATGAGCAAGGTTGCGAACTCAGCTCTTGTCATCTGCTTCTTCGGATCAAAGCGAAGCTCCGAACCGCTTACCCCTACCATAACTTTGGCTTCGAACACGCTATAAACGGCCTCATAGGCCCATACGGAAATGAGGTTATTGTCTACAAATTGCGGCTTGCTGTCCGTCAATTCTGTATCCGCCGAAATGTTGAACAGCGCCGGCTTTTGCTTGCTATAGCGGTCGTACGCGGCTAACGCCATCAACGCTTGCTCCGTTGCCATCTCATTTGATGGCTGACCAAGTGCATGTGCAAAGCTGCCATCCGCAAGCTGGAATCTTAATAAGCTCGTTAGGAGATTCCCGTTCTTTTTCATAAAACTGGATTCCATTGGACTAACTCCCACAGCTGACAAAGCAATAATAGCTTGAGCTACGCTCTCACTGTTGTCATCACCAAACGCGTTAAAGCCGCCATTTACTTGCTGCTCAGAAGACAGCCATTTTGCAGCTTTGTCGATTGCACTTTTCACTTTTGCTTGTTCTTGGTAAGGAGCGAGTGCGCTTATCGCCATGGCGGTTATATCTAAATTATCCTCAGATTTTTCCGACAGCGGGAATGCTCCACTCGTATTTTGCTGGCTGAGCAGCCAATCTATTAACTTCGTACGTGTCCATAAGGCACTTGCTGGCACCTCATAATTGCCGCTATCCAAAGCAATCAATGCAAAAATCACGCCATTTGTGCCTTGATTCGTCATTCTCGAATGATTGTAGATGCTTTGAATGAGATTGTAGCCAGCGAAGGAGGCTGCATCTTCACCTGCCGCTCTAATCGCAATAGCCATTCGTTCAAGATCGGTTACTTTGCGGAATTCACCTTTGTTCTCTTTTAAATAAGAAGCCAGCCCGCTCAAATAGCTTGCTGGCACCGCATGACCAGAACGATATAAGGCAATCGCTTCCCAATCGCTAATGGTACCGCTGCTTAAGATTTGTTTCGCAGCTGATGTCATTTCATTCTCTACCGCCATCGTTTCTGCCGCTGCCGCGCGCTGCATAGGCAGCAGAGCCGTACTGACACAAGAAAGCATTAATGCGTATATAATCATCAATAATAACGATTTAAGTGATACGGATTTTTTGTTCATCCTGAATCCACACTCTCCTTTCAAGAAAATAGCTGTCCCGCAGCTATTGCAATAGCCTACGAGACAGCTTAGTAAATTATGATTTCAATTCATGAAGTCGGATGATCGTAACAGCTGCCATCTCACGTGTAACAAGAGCTTGTGGATTAAACTTGCCGTTATCTCCTGTCATCAGACCTTTTTGGTACGCTACATTTACATAAGGAACAGCCCACGCTGCAACAGCGTCACGGTCCTTAATTGCTGCTTGTGGCGCATTCTCATCAGCAAGACCTTTAAGTCTAACTAAAACGGCAGCCATTTCTTGTCTTGTAATCGGTTGGTTCGGTGCAAAAGAAGTTTCAGTTACACCTGACATCAACCCTTTTTCTTTGGCTGCTTTAACATAACCATAATACCATGCCCCACTGTTAACATCCTTAAAGCCGGAATCCTCCATAATAGGGTCAGCTCCGGAGTACTTAACCATCAGCGCTGCAAATTCAGCACGTGTCAAATTACGTTTAGGCTCGAATGTTGCATTGCTCGTACTTGTGCCTTGCATGAAGCCTAGTGCCGTTGCTTTGTTTACGGCTTCCAAAGCCCAGCTTGCAATTTTTGATTCATCTGAGTATTTCGTTGCATTAGGCTGCTCTGGCTTATCGCCACCGCCTACTCCGCCTATTCCACCTGATTCACCTGGCTCTGTTGGAGCGCCAAGATCTTTACCTAGATCCTTCGTATACTGCCAGCGCAACACGTCTCCATTTTTCAAAGTATAGGAACCCGCACTAATTTTAGGGAAAACGCCGTTAACGGAGTACATCCAGCCGCTTTCCTTGCCTTTATCGAATTCAGCAAGACCGCCAATCGATTTCACATAAGTGCTTGAGCCTGATCCGGAATAATCAATAGCTATACTTTTATCTTCAAGTGCACGTTTCAGTGCAGTAAAAGCAGTATCGCCATCTTGTATAGTTACAGTAATTGGTGCAACGAAATCCCCTTCGTTTATCGAACGTTTCTCAACGGACAGTGTAACTTTTTGAACAATTGGAGCAGTACCGCCATCGCCACCGCCAGGATTGTTTACAGCAGCAGTTTTGTAAGCAAGAAATTGTGTAAAATGTTTCGTTTGAATAACTAAGTCGTTATTTTTTTTGTACGCATAAACCTCATCCGTACGAACGGATGAATCTGCATATTTCTTAATTGGCGTGAATACACCTGCTTGATCAATGAAACCAGCTTCCTTGTCGCCTTGACCCTTCAGTGTGATGGATACATGCTGATTAAATTGAATTTTTGCAGAACCGCCAACTTGAATGCGAACGGCTATGGATTCCACTTTCTTGCTGTCAGCTGATAAAACGGCGTCCAGCTTGGAAGCCAGACCACTTTCATCGATGCTTAGATTTTTGGGGAGTGCTAGTGCTTTATCCCATGTCGTTGTTGTCACCACTGTAGCAGCTGGAATTTCAAGTACAGTAGTACCGCGTGTCGCTGTTACTATTGGCAATGCTGTTGTTTCAAACGTAAGGGTTACATTGTTTGTTATTTGTCCCCCGCTCGCTGCGCCAACTACAACCTCTTTCTCGTTCTTGTTGATGGCAAAGCTTTGATCCGTTGTATCGCCAACAATACGTGGTACGGCAATTGAAATTAGATCTTCACTATCTTGTCCGCCAACAAAAGCAGCCCCAAGCGCTTTAATCGTAATCGCGCCGCCAGTTGCAGTTCCAGTTAACGAAATCGTTATTTTATTTCCATCTCGCGTAAAGGTATTAACTTGAAGGCCTGTATTTCCTGGATCAATTGACCAGTTTTTAATGTCCGTTGCTTGATTAGTGAACTCATCGCCTACAAGTTTTACTTCAATCGATGGATCTACAGCACCATTGGCAATCTTCGAACCCGAAGAAATAGCCGGCCATCTGCTGTAATAGAAACGAACCTCATCGTTTTCTTTAAGCTCGTATTCACCTGCGCCAACCATTGGAGCAATGCCATTCACTTCATACATCCAGCCATCATAACCGCCAAATGTACCCGCTGCTTCTCCGTTTATGGCAGAAACATACTGTCCGTAGCTGCTGTCTTCAATTTTATAGCTGATTTTAGGATCTGCTTGATTGAGTGCTTGTTTTAGCACATCTAATGCAGTGACTGGCTTAACCGTGTTTTTCACCGTTACCGCTTGTTTGCTATAAATCGAACCGGAACGGCCATCTACCTGCAGCTTAGCGGTTACAGGAACCCGCAGCGTAATTGTAGTGCTGTCTTTTTTACCAACTAAAGCTGCTCCCAATGCTTGGATGGTCACTGCTTTTTCTGTAGCTTTGCCTGACAAATTAAGTTTGATCTTTTGATCGCTTTCTTTCACGATCGACTCAATCGTCAGTCCCGATACGTCAGAGTTAATTTTCCAATTGCTCTTAACTAGCGCGTTGCTGTTGAACTCATCTCCAACAAGCTTTACATCAACTGATGGATTAGTTGCGCCATTTACAAGCGTTGTTCCAGTTGTAATATCTGCATAACGGCTATAGAAGAAACGAACCTCGTCGTTAGCTTTAAGCTTGTAAGAGCCTGCGCCTACGTTCGGAGCTATCCCGTTGACTGTATACACCCAGCCATCCCAGCCGCCAAAGGTGCCCGCATCTTGTCCTGCAACCCCTTTAATATAAGGGCCATAACTGCTGTCTACAATATTGTAGGAAATTGCTGGTGAGGCATGATCCAAAGCGGTCTTAAACGCATCCAACACTGTTGGCCTTTTAATTTGAGTGAAGTTTACCGGTTGCTTGCCATAAACAGAACCCGTAACGCCATCAACACTCATATTGACAGAAATAGGTTGTTTAATTTCCTCTAAACGATGCCATACCGTTTTCTGATATTTAATATCAAGTAAAGCAACAAGTGCCTGCTCAGTCGCCATTCCATTAGATCCGCCACTAAGTAGGTATTTAAATGATCCATCCTGAAGCTGGAACAAAGAGAAAGAATCGAGTACCGTTTTACCATTCACTGTCCAGGCATCAGACAAAATATCTTCGCCAATGGCCGTTATTCCGGTCACTACAGTGGATAGACTATTCGAGTTATTGTTGCTAAACATAATATGTTCTTGGTTTAGCTTTATCGTTTGTAAATAATTTTTCACTCTTTCAATTGCCGCTTGAACAGCACTATCGTCCTGATAGTTTCCAAGTGCTAGCAGACCCATCCCTGACATATCTGGATCAGACTTCGATCCGAAGTAAGCAAAGCCACCATCAGCCAGTTGCTTGCTTAGTAAAAAATCTACTGCTTTTTTCTTAGCAGCTGCATCCCATTTCCCAACGTTGCTGCCTAGCTTTTCGCCAGTATCAAGTGCAAGCATTGCCCACATATGTTTGTTTGTTGAACCAATTGCTCCCGTAGCAGCATCTTGCTGCGATGCCAGCTCGGCATACAGATTGCGATCTGTTTCCCACGCATGAGCAGGATCTTCGCCCATAGCAAGCAATCCGAATATGTAACGGATATGCTCAGTTCCTCCATTATCCGGTTTTAGTACCGGATTTGTAGGCTCCTGTGTCTCCCAGCTTGGCAGCTGCCAGTTGCCGTCGTTCAAATTCACGCCCGCGCCCCAAAGCGCTACGATTTCCACCCACGATGTCAACGGCTTTTTCTTGTTTTTATAATACTCAACCGTCTTATCAATCATCTCATTCAATGAAGCATTCGCAGAATGATCTGCCGCTTTACCTACTTGAGGTGCAAATAAAGTAAACACCAATACAAAACTTAAAATAGCAGGCAAACTCTTTTTCATAAATCTCTTAAAATTAAGCAATGTTTTCTCTCCCTTTAATCATTTTTGGCAACAAAAAAACATCTTTCCGTTTGTGGAAAGATGTTTGGATAAACACGTGCGCATGGAAGCATAGGAATCCACCTATTGCAAAAGCACGAATAAACATCTCCCTCCCATCCTCGTGAGAAATATAGAGCGCTCCTATGGCAGGTCTCCTGGCTTCGCTTCATTGCTTAGACGATCTCCTTCCCGTCATGATATGACAGTGGACAACATGATCGTCTGCTCCGCGATACAGTGGCGGGACCGCGTCGGATTTTGACCGAACTTCCCTATTAAGCTGCTTGTGAATGATAGATTCACGGCAGCACCATATTAGCTATTCTATGAAATTGTAAGTGCTTGTTTTGTGAATTGTATCAAATTTGAAAGGATTAGACAAAGGTTCTGACCGTTTTTTTTCAACTTGTACGATTCCCTATTCGATTTCATGCGCCTATGACTAGTATTTCATCATAAATCTACTTCAGCTCCAAATTACTCAATTTTGAATCTCTTAATCGAGCGCTGAAGCTCCTCCGAAAGCTCATTTACAGATGAAGCAAGCTGCTGCGTTTCAGCTGCGAGCTGATTTTGCCGCTCAGTGTCTGCTGCCGATTGCGCAGCATGAGTTGAAGTATCCTTGGCTACCTGCGCCATCGATTCAACGGAAGCGCTCACTTCCTCGCTGCCTGCTGCCATCTCCTCCGTTGAAGCAGATACGTCTTCAATTTGGGAGGCTACAAGGCGGGATTCCTTCCATATCGTGTCAAAAGATACCTTCAGCTCCTGAACGATGAGTAATCCTTGTTCCATTTCTTGCTCTCCTGCAGTGACCGCGCCAACAGCATCGGCAGTCAAGGCTAGCACCTCATTAATCGTTTCTTCGATATGGCCCGCATGAGCCGAAGCCTGTTCAGCCAGCTTTCTCACTTCACTTGATACTACTGCAAATCCACGGCCATACTCTCCTGCATGTGCCGCTTCTATAGCAGCGTTTAGAGCGAGCAAATTCGTCTGATTTGCAATAGCAGCAATCGTGCCTGCCATCTCTTGGATTTCGGATGAGCGCTCATTAAGCTGCCCGATCACTCTTGATATCGAAGCCGTTGCCGCGCCAAGCCGCTCCATTTGACCAACCGCATGATCCGATTTTTCATGGCCCAGCTCCGCTGCTTGCAGCATATCGTTCGACGCTTCCGACATTTGGCTCGAGGAGTGAGCAATCCTTCCTACGCTCGTCGCCATTTCCTCCATAGACCTTGCTGCCTCAACTGCTCCGTCTGCTTGATTTTCCGCGCCAATTGCCATCTCATTCACAGAGGAAGCAAGCTGCGAGGAGAGCTCTCGGCTTTGCTGCGAGCCTACACCCAATCGGCCTGCAAAATCCGATACGGATGCGGCATTGTTCCGAATCGTCCGCATTAAACTTTGCATATGGGCAATGAAATGATTGATTTCTTCACCAAGGCGAGCAATTTCATCATTTCCTTTATTTTCTATGCGATAGGTAAGATCCGCTTCGCTAGAATTGAGATTAATTGCAGCATGTACAATATTGCGAAGCTTACGTCCTACCATAAATTGTGATAGAAGAAACAAAATAACCAAGACAACAGCCATCAGGCCGCCAAATTGCATGACAACCATCGTTCTTTCTGAAGCGATGAGCGCATCTGCCTTTTCTTTTGACAATGCAACACGTACCCCGCCCCAATGTTTGCCTTCAATAATTAAAGGATAGGAAATATCCCACGTTTCTACCGTTTCTCCATCTATGAGTCTATTATATTTTTGCAGGAGCACATCATCCGTCTTCGTGTTCGTAGCGGCATTGTAGCCTGTTTTATCGTTAAAAATCCGATTGGCCCGATAGTTTTGACTAAGAAGTCCCTCGTCGCCCCAAGCATCTTTTGATTCTTCTCCCATAGGGCTGTAAATGCTATTGTGCGTTGGGATGTAGCCCGCAAAATTCGGATTTTCTGAATAAGCGCCTGCAATAGCAAAAATAACATTTTCCTCCGTCAGAAAACTATCCATAATGCCTTGCCAGCGGTAATCCGTATAACGGTCATAGGCACTATCATATTTCAGTTCATATTGAGATAGCGGAATGGACTCTCCATTGTACAAAATCGATTCTTTTCCCGCATAGGATGAGTCCTTTAATCTTTTTTCTGCCACTTTCTCACTTTCAGGATTTACAGTCAATGTATCGTTAAAAAAATCCTCTTTAAGCTTGTTTCCGTCCCATTTCGTTCCATCATCCAGCACAACACCTGTTTTAAAATCCTGCTCCGTAACATTCTCAAGTGTGCGAGCTAGCGATAAAACCATCGTGCGACCCTTTTCCAGAAGCTGCTGCTCAACAGCTATACGAGTGGATTTCCATTCATACATGAGAATCACACTAACGATTATGACTAATGCGGCGGCCATGACTAGCATAAATTTATTCGTCAACGAGCGTAATCCCATCTTCATTTTTGATAACCCCCATTGTTAATTTATCTATATTAAGCCAGTTTAACTAAATTGTTATGTAAATTAAACCAATTAGATTGAAACTTCTTAAATAATACATATTTATATTGAAATTATTAATTATTTTATATGACTAAGTTTATGAATTACTAAGCTTAGGCTATCCACATACCTTATTAATACAAAAAAATCACCCTATTGCCGCAAACTAAGCGACATAGGGTGATTTTGAGATTAGCCTACTAAAGGTAGACTCCGATTATTTCAATGATTCACGAACCTCTAGCGTCCGCTTATTCCATTTTTCCGTTTCTGGGATCAGTTTATTAATATCTGCTCCATCAAAAATAATTTCATTCAAAATATTGTTCCAGTTGTATTCAGACCAAGCAGGAATGGTTACGCCCGGCTGAATTTTTGCATTTTCTTTTGCAATTTTTACAGCTTCCTTGTTTTTGCCTTCCCACATTGGCGTTTCATCATAATAAGCTGTCAATTCAGGATCGATGACCGAAGCATTTGCCCCTTGGTCAATCTTCCATTTTTGGGCTTCTTTGGAGAATTGGAAGCTAATCCATAGGAAAGCTTCTTCTTTATGCTTGGAACCGCTGAGCAGTGAAAGCGGACCATAAATACTATAACCTGGTTGGCTTACTTTTCCTCTTGGGAAAGGCAAAACATCCCATTCAAATTTTGCATCCTTTTTGAGGCCTGGAAGTACCCAGTCTCCGCCGATCGCAAAGCCCGTTTTACCGTTAATAAATTCTCTTGATACATCGCCTTGTTCCTTAGCCTTCGCATTGCTCTGCATGGAGCCGTCTTTCCACACAAAATCTGAAAGCCATCTAACATCGTTCATTACATCTGGCGTATTGAGCAAGCTTTGTGTCAAATCTTCATTTAGGTAATGAATGTTTGCAGCATGTCCGTCAGCAATTGCTTTTGTGCTAAGAACGCGCATTTGAAATTCCGGCTGTGTTGTTAAGCCATATTCCCCTGCTTCTGGATCGGTAATTTTTTTGGCTATATCGCGGAAATCATCGTAAGTCCAATCATTTGCTGGCATTTCAACACCATGCTTAGCAAGTAAATCTTTATTGACGAGTATCCACATCGGAACGTCAACGAATGGCACAGCCAATTTTTTGTCTTTATACGTCATCGTATCAAAAAATCCTTGAGGCAGCTGAACATCTTGGAATGTCATATCCTTCTCGATATAAGGAGTCAAATCCTCAACCAAGCCAGCTTGGTCAAACGAGATCAAATCACTGTCGATCCAAGTTAAATCGGCTGGTGTTCCTGCCGCTTCCAAAGTAGCGATGATCTCCATAATTGGTTTGCCGTTTACAGGAACCTGTTCAATTGTAATCCATGGATATTTTTCGTTAAACATTTTGTATAATTCCGTGTAGGAATCGGACCATGAAATGAGTTTAATCGTAACAGGCTCATGCTTCTCTTCTGTAGCCGGTTTGGCTGCATCATCCGTAGGTGCATCTGTCGCTGTATTATTAGAAGGAGTGTTAGTCGTTTTATTCTTTTCTCCATTGCCGGAGCAAGCTGAGAGAACGACTGAAAATAACAAGACCATACACAACATCCATGTCAAAGCGCTTTTGTTTTTCATTTTTTGGCCTCCTAAAAGTTTTGTGAAGCAAAACTAGCTTCGTAAGCATAAGCTTTAAGTTTTGTAGAGCAAAACTGGCTTCGTAAGCATAAGCTTTAAGTTTTGTAGAGCAAAACTAGCTTCGTAAGCATAGGCTTAGTTTTGTGAAGCAAAACTAGCTTCGTAAGCATAAGCTTTAAGTTTTGTAGAGCAAAACTGGCTTCATAAGCATTGGCTTATTTCCGTAAGCCTTCCCCTCGTTTTTTGCGGTTTAGCATTCTTTATAACGTTGAAACCGTTCCAGCAGCTGTTTGCCGAAACATCACCCCCCCAAAGAGCTGCTGCACCTTAGCGCAGACAGCGGACTATTCAACAATTCCCGTTCTTTCAATACCGCTAACGAACCAGCGCTGAAGGAACATAAACACGATGATCGGCGGTAAAATGATAAGGAAGGCTGCGGCCATTTTGGTGCTCTCCGTAATCGGATTAACGATGGTTCGCGTATTTCCGAGCAAGGACGGATTCAGCACATCCTCCAGCATATCTAGGCGGATCGACAGCGGCGTGAAGCCTTTGGTAAGAAACATCGATGGCTCATAATACATGTTCCAGTACCAAATAAATGAGAAGAGAAACACGACTAAGCACGCTGACCTTGCCAGAGGCAGCATAATTCCGAAAAACAGCCTTGCTGTAGAAGCTCCGTCCAGCTTCGCTGCTTCCTCCAAGCTTGGCGGCTGCGCTTTGAAAAACTGCCGGAATATGAGAATAAATAATGCTCCCTTAAGGCCTTGCCCGAATATAGCCGGTATGAGAAACACAAAAATCGAATTCAACAAGCCGAGCTTGCTGAATATAACGTAAAGCGGAATGATGATAACCTGCGGCGGAATCAAGAAGGTCAATATGATCAGCGCCGTAAAAAGTCCCTTGAATGGCAGCTCCAGCCTAGCAAGCGCATAGCCGGTCATCGCACAAATAATGACCTGTACGAGCGAGCATGTCACCGATATAAGGGCAGTGTTTCTGAGCGCTTCCGGATATTGCAAACCTTTCAGCGCTTTCGTCACATTTTCCCAAGTAATCTCGCGCGGAATCCACTTTACCGTCGGATCAAGAAGATCACTCATGTTCTTAAACATCGTGCTGACCATATAAAGAATCGGCTGTAAATAAAGGTAAGCGACAATCGAGAGCAGCAAATAGATGATGAGCTTCGCCAGCAATCCGTCAGACAAGCTTCGTCCGAGCACCAGCATTTTCGTTTTCTGGGCTTTGCGGCCCCATAGAACTCCCCTTACGCTGCGGCTAACCTTCTCGAACTCAGACTTCATCGCAGTAATCATGAATGTACCCTCCTTGTCTTGAGGCTCCGGTTAAACAGCCATAATACGAGGGCGATCAGCGCGAAGATGAGCCCAAAATAAATCCAAGCGAGCGCACTGGCGTAGCCGTAACCGGTATCGACCTTAAACATGTTGTCTTTAATATGCTTCAGCACAGGATTAAGCGGGAATGTGAACAGGTCGATAATCGTGTAGAGCACATTCAAGCTGATGAATGGCACACAGGCTGGCAGCGTAATTTTCCAGAAGCTGTCCCAAGGGGAGGCGCCATCGATCCGCACAGCCTCATAAATCGTTGGTGAAATCGTCTGGAAACCGGCAATAAAGATTAGAATCTGCACACCCGAATACCATAAAATTAGAATCGCTTTGCCCAACACTGCCATTACGGTCTCTGCAAATTGCTTGCCAACATATTCCTCAACTATCGGAAGCAAATTGTACTGCTCCAGGAATGGAATATCTCCCGCTCCTTGCAAGAACAGCTCTGAGAGCACTTGCCCTGTTGCAAAAATAACTGGAAGAAAAAACAGCGCACGGAAAATAAATCGTCCAGGGAATTTCTGATTCAGCATTAATGAGATCAGCAAGGCAAAAATAACGATGATCGGAACCATTAGCAGCATTTCTTGGAAATAAGTGATAAGTTCAATTGGGAAAATGTTATCCTTCAAAAAAGCATCCCGAAAATTGCGCAATCCGACCCATTCATATTTAAATCCTCCGACCGCTACTTGCACCTTGTTAAAGGACATAAATAACGACCAGCTAATCGGGATAATGACGAACATCGCAAACCCGATAATCCATGGCAGCATGAACAGCAGTCCCATTCCGTAGCGCTTCCAGAGATGAAGGCGCGCAGCACGGACTCTAGCTTTTGCTTGCATTAGGCGCCCACTCCCTTCTCTACGACGAACGTCTTGCTGTTGTAATCGACGATTACCCGTGTGCCGTCCTCATAAACGGTAGCAAACCGATTTTCAGACAGCTTTTCGTGATTTTTAATCGTTTGGGAATACAAACCTGCTAGGGAATCGAAAGCCTCGTATTCCTTTAAAATGCGATCTGTCCACTTCTCATATTGACTGCTGAATAAGAAACTCGCAGCCGTATACTTGAGCTTCCGTGAATCCTCATGTGTGAGGAAGAAAGAAGGAACGGCTCCGTATTCAATCGCTTTTAAAAACTCAGTTTCTACATCATTACGAAGATTGCCATCTCCAAACGAATACGATACATAACCATGAAGCGCGATGGGATAAAAAGGAACCGTCTCGTCGACCATGAAATCGTAGCTGGATTCATGCGGCAAATTAGCAATAAAATCACTTTGGCCAACTGCGTAGTCATTCCCGCGATATACGCCAGCCGTGCCAAGCGTCTTCTGCGTGTATTCGAGCAAGCCATCGTATACAGCAATCGTGTCCGAACGAGTTTCTATGCCTGATGGATCATAGTCATGGAATACCATTTCACCCATCCAGTTGTACAAAATGCCGGATATGCCGATCTCCTTCAGCTTCTCAATCGTTTGATAGGCCATGGCAACGGTGCGTGACGGCTTGCTGATAAACCATCCCTCATCAACAAATACCGTTTCATCAATGCCGCGAATACCGTTCGTTTTGCCAGATAAATCGGAATTGTCCGAATCGATCCAGACAAAATCATCCTCGAACATGACGTCAATGCCATGCTTTGTCATATTGGAGACAAAAGCCTTGGCAGCCGTCTCGCCGCCTAGCGACTCCTCAATTGGAAAACGGTCATAAAGATCGTAATCGCCTTGATTTTGCCAGCCGTAATAAATGACCTTCAGATTGGCGACACCCTTCTCCAGCAGCCCATTTACGATATTCGTTGCCTGCGGAAAGGTCGTTGCCGTAATATATTTGATTTTGCTGAAGGCTTCCGTATAGTTGCCCCCCATAATTTTTAAATACAAAGGGGTGTGTTCAACAGGCTTTAACGGTTCGTTCAGCTTGCCGCTTTCCGTCATGTACTCTCGATAAGCCTTCGCCATTCCGACATAACCAGCGTCATCTCCATTAAGAAAGCGATATTCAACCTCTCTATCCGTATCCAATCGCTGTTTCTGTACCGCTTTAAGCGGTGCGGCAAGCCGGCTCATTCTGTACAAATATTCCTCACGGTAGATCTGATTGGAAAATACGTTATACATATTGGATTTAAGACCTGGCGGCATCGCAGCAATATTCGCCGAATCACCGCCCTCCGTAAGCACCGCCATAAAGGCATTGCTGCCTCGTTTCATGCCGAACACCGGGTAAGCAATATTCTCACGTCTTTCACCTGAACGCGTCCAATTTCCGGTATTGGTTAGTTCAAGGCCGTATACCTGATGGATATAACCTCTAGACACGCCAGCCCGCTCGCTGTCAAATCGGATCAAGCCGCCTGGTCCATCTGGAACAAAAATATATCCATCCTCCTCTGAGGAAGCAGCGCCAAAGTAGGGAAGCAAGTCTACCGTAAAGACGGCATATTCTCCGTCCTCCTTAATTCCCTCCGTTGGAATCCGTACCTTAAGCCCCTTTGACGTAAGCTCGTATTGGATCGTAAAGCCCAGCTGTTTTTCCGGGAAAACATAGGAGACCTGAAGCCCCTCTGCCGTTTTGATCAACGTTGTTTGCACTTTCGGATCATTCACGTTCAGCACTTCCCTGATCGTCTGATCCTTTCCTTGTGTCCTTACATAAGTGAGAACAAAAGGCGATTTCAAGTTGGCAAGCAGCACACCTTTAACCGTTTCGCTGCTTAGCTGAGCTTCTGAAGGATTGCTGCTCCACCTGTAGCCAGTACGTTTATCAACCAAAGCAATCTGTGTGCTTGCGGGCTGAATATAAAGCGCGAAGTTCTCGCTTGCTAGTGCTTCTGCGAAACCATCAGCTCCCGCTTGCGGTTTCCAAGCCTCGCCTTCATAAAGAGGAGCCTTGCTCACTACTCTCTCCTTAATCCCTGTGTAGGCAAGAGCTTGTGCCGGCGAGAGCTCATCTCCTTGCAGGATAACAACCAAAATGATAATAAGTAACGCGCAAACTGCGATTGCTGCAAGCTTTACTCGAAGGGAAGTACGCTTGATGAACTCAACCATAGAAGGTCACCTCCTTGTAAAGCTGATAGAAGAAATCGTATAAATTGTAGGACAATCCGAAGACGAGAAAGGCAAACAGCCAAATCGTGCCAATGGTAAATATCGTGATGGCGATATTTTTGAGCGTCTCCACAAAATCGAAATTGTGAATGACCTGCGTCATAACGATCAGCATGACACCCATCCACAGGAACATAACCGTGTTTAATGAGTCCACGATCACTCGCTCATCAAGCGTAACGATATTGGACAGCAGTAATGTTGGAATGGAAAAAAACAGATACGGTGCAAGCGCATAGGTGCTGCCTTGAATGACCTCTCTGAATTTCCCTTCCCCGTCCTTCACGCTGCATACGAGATAATTCGCGATGATCCACGTTACCCAAGGAACTACGAATAATCCCAAACTTCCAAATAGATTGACCTGCGAGAGCTCCACGGGATGGAACAAAAACCCGGTGTAATAAATCGTCACGATCTTTACCGCCACAACCGAAACTAAAATAAAAATAATAATCCAAGGTGCAACTCTAGCTTCCTTCAGCTTGTAAAAGCCATGATAAGGATGAAGCATGACGTACCAAAGGTTGCGCAAATCGCCAAGCGGGCGCTGCCAAGATTCAGGCAAAGGACGTCGCTGAAGCTGCTTCTTAAGCAACAGGCGGCTATATCTAAGCAAAAGAAGAAGAGCTGCCAAGCCTAAAACAATCCATATGAAATGCTGCTGCAAAAAATCTAGTCGGATTTGCCAGAACGCTTTGGAATAGCCCTTCGTATCAAACGCTGTTTTTAAGAAAGACAACGCTTCCTCGTTGTTATTCTCATGCAGATATACCTTGCCGAGCCCTTGAAAAGTTCCGTTGTACATATCATTGCGGGCATAAACGCGATCCCAATAAGGCTTGCTCTCCTCATATTTGCCTTCCAAATAGAGCCCCAACGCATTCATAACGTTGCTTCCGAATTCCGTGCGAACAAATTTGTGAATTGTACCTGTTCGGCTGTCAGAAATCCAGACGCCGAATTTAGAATCTACGCCAATGCTCGTCGGAAATCCAAGAACACCATATTGCTGTGTTGCGTTATCAATGAACCCGAAAGCAAACAATGCTTCGCCATTTTGGTCATAAATATTAATGTTTGCCGATTCCATATCAATGTTGTATAAGAAGCCCTTTGAGTCGCTTGCTACATCAACGATGCCATGGCCGTTCACGAGCGTCTTATTCTTAAAGGCATCGACACCGCCCGCATTTAGCTTGCGAATAGCGCCCTGCCCGAATCCCGCTGCCGTTGCTGTAAAGATAAATCCATCTTTATCAATGGCAACATTGGAGATTGGCCGGGGAAGGCTTGCCGTCTCTTTATCCAGCTGCTCCTTGTTGAGCACGAGCTTCTTCAGCCAGTTGAGTACCGTTTGCTGCGCTTTATTGGCACCAAAGAAACCCATGAATTCCCCTTCATCATTCATGCGCAGCAAGCCCTGATAGGAGGAGTTCAAGCTGACATACATGACGCCGCGCCGATCAACGACAAGCTTTACGGGAACAAAATGCTCCTGCTCCAGAAACGTTGATGCGGGCTTCTTGTACTCTCGGTCGAAAGTACCGTCGGCACGATAGACAGCAATGCGCTGATTGCCCGAATCGGCTACATAAACGACACCTTCCGGCGTAACGAATAAGCCTTCTGGCGCACTGAGCATGCCGGCTCCCTCTTCTTCGCCAATCGTCTGCAGCAGCGCTCCGTCATTATCAAGCACGATAACTCGGTTCGCTCCTTTGTCAGCCACATAAACCTTATCGTCTGCGCCCACCTGCAGATCGATCGGCTCTACAAAGCGAATTCCCTTCGTTTCAGCTGGTGAATAAACCGGCTGTATACGCAGCCAAGTCGATTGATTGCTGTCATAGTAGGCCGTTCGATAGGGAAGCTCCGCGTGTATCGCTTCTGGTGCGACAAGCATGGAGGTCGCCGCAAGAAGCAGGAATATTAGAAATCTCTTCATCGTCACGACTTCCTTTGCTGGTTTGAATTACTTAATTCCGGAATGGACCATCGTCTCAAGCACTCTTCGCTGGAAGAGCAAGAAAATAATTAGATTTGGTACGAACATGAGCAAGCCGGCAGCAGCGGCCATGTTTTGTCCCGATACGCTGTTTTGCAGTCCGCTAAGCAGACTATTGACATAGAAAGCTAACGTTCTCATCGTTTCCTCTTGCATGAATAATGTTGACGTCTCCACATCGCCCCACACGCCTTGGAATGTGAAGATGGATATAGTCGCGATGGCGGGAACGGAGAGTGGAAGCACCATTTTGGTAAAAATACCGAAGTGGCTGGCCCCGTCGATCTTGGCTGCTTCCAGCAGCTCTCCCGGAATTTGCGATATAAAGCCCACCAGCATGAATACGGCGATTGGAGACGCTAATGCCGGCAAAATATGTCCGAAATACGTATTGTTGATGCCGATTCCGCTGATGATCAAGTACCTCGGAATCCCAACGGTCTCAGGTGCGAACATCAACGATAAAGTAATAAGAGACAAAATCAGCTGCTTGAAATGAAACTGGTATTTCGCAAGCACATAACCTGCCATAGTGCTGACGATGATGACCGTAAACAACGTAAGTCCCGCTACAATTAAACTGTTGAACAAATAACGGGTAAACGGAACCGTTGCGTTTGATGCATGCAATATAAGCGATTCAAAATTGCGCAGCGTTGGGTTTTGGACTAAAAATCGCGGCGGGAAAAGAAACAGCTCATTTTGCGGCTTGAAGGCATGGTTCAAAATAAACACGATCGGCAGCGACATGAATGCGGCCAGCGCGGTAAAAACAGTGACAAGGATGATCTGAAACGGCGTCACTCTGCGAAGTTTTCGAATCATGGTTTTACAGCTCCTCCTTTGATCCGAACAGCCGATAAGCAAATCTCATTGCAAAATAACTGATGATCAGCAGCATGACTGAGACCGAGGATGCATAACCGAGCTCGAAACGGATAAAAGCGTAATCGTCAATATGATTAATAATCAAATGCCCTGAATAGGAAGGGGTAATCGCCATCCCCGTCAACTGGGTGGATATGCCTCCCGCCTTCAGCGTTCCTACGATCGACATGACCGCGCTGAACAGCATTTGCGGCTTCATCGACGGAATCGTAATGTAGAAAACCTCCTGCAGGCGGCTGGAAATCCCGTCAATGCGGCCAGCCTCGTACAGCTCCCGATTTACCGTCTGAAGACCAGCCAGCATAGCGAGAAAACCAACGCTGAAGCTGACCCAGAGCGATACGATAATCATAATATTGAGCAAATATTTAGGGTCCTGCAGCCAAATCGTCGGACTGTCGATCCAGCCCATCTTAAGCAAAAAATTGTTAAAATAACCGACGCGGTCACCGCTGAACGTCGCAATCCAAACGACGGATAACGCGACGCCGCCCGCCATAGACGGTGCATAAAACGCAAGCGTGTAGTAATCGCGAATGCGAATGGGCAGCTGATGAATGAGCCAAGCGAATAGGAAAGCTAAAATATAACCTCCCGGCCCTACGATTAACGCGAACAAAAAAGTATTCGGAATCGCTTTCGTTAGAAAAATGATGTCCTGTGTGAACAAGCTGATGTAATTTCGTACACCGATAAAATGAAGCGATCCAAAGCCGTCATAGGACGTAAATCCAAGTGTCGCTGCCATAACAACCGGAATGACGATAAACATTAGGAAGCAAATGAGAAACGGCGCAAGAAACAGATAACAAAAAGCATCACGTCTCATTTCCCGCCAAAAGCGATTCCATTTCACACGCAAAGCGGATTTCTGCTTCGGCTTAGCTATGCTGGGAGAAAGCTGCGTATTCATTTCTGCGGTTCCTCCCATTCGTAAGGTTGTTTAATTTGCGGAATTTTCAAATCCTCATTAGCCGATATGCCAAAGTCATTTTTTCTGCGATTCATTTCCCGCTGTAAGGAAAGCTGAGCAGCTTCAAGCGATTCCTGCGCAGGTATGCCCTCGAGAACCGTCCGATTCCACGCAAACTCCATCTCTCTGTTCAAGAAATAATAACCCGGTACATAAGGCATGTTTTTCGCCCAGCGCGCCTGCTCTTGAAGCGCCTTCAGGTCATCGCTCGGCCAAGTTAGTGATTTCATCGCATTGACATTCGCCGTATTCCATCTGAACTCAATCCCATAAAAGGACTCGACGTCTTTGGCGTATTGCGATTGCACCTCCTCCGAGGTCCACCACTCTAGAAACTTCCAAGCATCGTCTTTCCGTTCACTTTTCTTCATGATCATCGCGGCAGATATAGCCTGCGGCGACCATCTTGCTACCTCGCCGTTCTCTTGCTCGATGCCCGGCAGTGGTGCGATTTTCCAGTGTCCGGTTATTTCCGGAGCAGCAACGAGCAGCTGCACATAGGTGTTGAAATCGGCCACACCTATAGGAATATCTCCATCGCGGAAATGCTGGAAAAATGCTGGTATGTCAATCGGCAGATTGTATTTCTTGTAGAGCTCTGTCCAGCGCTTGAATGCCTGCTGGCCGGCATCGCTCGAGAGCGCACCCTTCAAACCGTCTTGCGAATACACCTCTGCACCATTTTGGAAAAAAAGTGTAGTGAAATCGCTTTTCGGATAATTCATCGTCATCCCGTTTTCCTGAAGCGTTGGTAAAATGTCGAACACTTCATCCCATGTATCCGGAACCTTCAGGTTCAAGCCTTCTAGAATGTCGGTTCTGTAGAACATCATCTGGAAGTTCTGCACCTCTGGAAGTCCATACATTTTTCCGTCGTAGCTAAGCGAACGGCTGACTCCGGGAATAAATCGATCAAGCACATCCTTGAAGCCTGGAAAGTCAGACAGCTCCGCGGCCGCATCCCGCATTGCGAAGTCAGCTGGCGTAGACTCCCCAACGCCAAGCGCAATATCAGGCACGTCTCCTGCTGCATTTCCAAGTATGAGCATATTCGGGTTGGTCATCAGATTGATATTGACTTCAATTCCCGTCCGTGGCGTGAAATCATTATCTACCATCTCACGCAGCAGCTCGACGTAATCTCGACCGCGCTGTACCCAGATAGTCAGCGCTTCCTTCTTGTTATGCTTGCGCGTGTCGTAGTCCAAATAGAAGGAGCGGCCAAAATCAGCAATCGAGTAAGGCACTCTTGAAAGCGTCGTCGGCACTTTCAGATCCGTCACCGTATTTGGCGTCCGAACGACGATATAATCCATGAGCAAAGGCTGCTGAGTCAGCGTTGCCATCCACGTTCCAATATTGTTCTGAATCGTCGAGAAATCATTGATTTTATTCGGTATGACGTTCACATCCACCAGCATCTTCTCGAGTATCGCTACGGAACCTTTGATCGCCTCAGATAAATCAGAATCCTTTTTATTGAGACCATTGATATAATTCCGAATATCCGTTAACTGGGCGACAAATTCCGTCATCTTCTGCTCGACATCCGGATCAAGCTTCTTCATATTCCACGTTCGCGTTGAATCGATGTTGGCGTCAAAAGCCGATTTGCTATAGTTTCCTGTAAGCAATCGTATATGCCGGTCGAATATTGCAAGCTGATCCAGCGTCTCCTTCAAAGCCAGATAAACGGGCTGAACGAGTGAGGAGTCAGCGGTCATGCGCAGGACATGTGCGCCCTTCTCCAAATAAAAGAGGAAAGGTTTGCCTTCTGCATCAGCAAGCGTGCCAATGTCGAATTCCTTCTTCGTCGGAATACCGTAATGAAGCAGCTCCTGAAACGGTGTTTTCCCATCAATCGAGATGGTGCGATATGCCTCAAAGCCGTTGCGATAGTTTTGAAATGTTTTCAGGTCGATTTCATACCAGCCGGACTCTGGCACAGAAAGCTCCCATTCCACCCATTCGCCTGGCAATCGCCAGCGCTGACCGCCCAAGACGTTATAAGTAATTCGCCCTTTTGGGTCAGGTGAAATATAAGGCTCCGACCAAAAATCGGTCTGAATCGCAAGACTTGATTTCCGCTGAAACTGTTCCGCTTCAATCATGCTGAACCAGCTCTGCTTCTCCTCTTCCGGCGGATGCAAGTTTTTGTAATACTCGTAAGCAGGAATTTCTTCCTTTGGCTTGAATGCAATTTCTCGGAGCGCGACGGACTCTCTCACCCCAACCAACCGCAGCTTATGCTGGCCTTGTTCCAACTGGTAGAGTACAGGCTCGGATGAAGCGGAAAATATCGTTGCCGCTTTTGCGCTCCAACCGGCTAGTTCGGTTTGCGGAGGACGAATCTGCTGTCCGATCTCGTTGCGATCATATGGAAATTTGGAATCCTTCCAAAGTCGCTCCAGTTCAATGCGTTCCGACTCCGTAAACGGATATCGGCCATCAATTTGAACGCCGCGTACGACGGAGGCGTTGCCGCCTTCTAAAGGCTTGTAATCAAAATGAAGCTCATACCAGCCGCCTTTAGGCACGTCGAACGTCCATTCCACCCAGCCCTTTTCGTTTTCCCAATAAAGCGCAGCTTCACCTTGCTCCTTATCAATCCTGACCGCCGATTCTTCAGCAGCAGCTTGATATTCGGTTGGTGAAATCAGAATGGACGGTAGACTCTCGTCGGTTTTGGCCGCCTCCGGATATTGGTACATCAGCTTCGCGTATGGCAGCTCCTCTGTTTTGCTCTTATAGGACAGCAGCTGCTCCGTGCTCACCGAGGTTGCATGAAGAACGGGTTCGCTGGCCGTAATCCAGCGGATGACTCCGAACACCAGCGCCAGTACCAGAATGAGACGAAGAGCGATGCCCAGCATCCTCATTCTCCTCATCTGTCTTCTCCTCCAGCTGCCAAAGATACGCCGGTTTCCTCATCAAAGAAATGAACCTTGCTCATGTTGAAACCAACGACAAGCTTCTCCTCTTTGTGATAAACGATCTCTGGCTCCGTTCTCCCAATGAGCGTTTTCTCTCCTACCTTCACGTACACGTACGAATCGGCTCCCGTTACTTCCGTCATCTCTACTACGCATCGAAAGAAGTCATCCTCCTCCGCGTTTGCTTCTTCCCGCTTCAGCCACACATGCTCTGGGCGAATGCCCATCACACAGTTGCGAAGCGATCCGCTTTTTACCGCAAAATGCGCATAATGACATTCTGGAACGAGCAGCTTTATTCGCTTATTAACGAAATAATAAAGACCATCCTCCAAGACTAGGCCCCCCTCCATGAAATTCATTTGGGGCGAACCGATAAATCCAGCGACAAACAAATTCGTCGGTTCATCATAAAGCTGGCGAGGCGGGGCAACCTGCTGGATAACGCCATCCTTCATAACGACAATCCGCGTTCCCATCGTCATCGCTTCGACTTGATCATGCGTCACATAGACCATCGTCCGCTTGAGATCGCTCTGAAGCTTAATAATCTCCGCCCTTGTTTGAGCACGCAGCTTCGCATCGAGATTCGACAGCGGTTCATCCATGAGGAACACTTGCGGCTCCCTTGCTATCGCTCGGCCGAGTGCGACACGCTGTTTCTGACCGCCTGACAGCTGGCTTGGCTTGCGCTCCAGCAGATGCGATATTTCCAAAATTTTCGCCACACGGTTGACCCTTAGCTCGATATCGTGCTTTGCCGTCTTGCGAAGCTTGAGTCCTAGCGCGATATTTTCGTAAACGGTTAAATTCGGGTATAGGGCGTAGTTCTGAAATACCATCGCAATATCTCTGTCCTTAGGCGAGACATAATTTACGAACTTCTCATCGATGTACAGATCTCCTTCGGTGATTTCCTCTAGGCCAGCCAGCATCCGGAGCGTTGTTGATTTGCCGCAGCCGGAAGGACCGACGAGCACCAGGAATTCCCCCTCCTCAATGGAAAGGTGGAAATCGTTGACCGCCGGACGCGACTCCCCTTTATAGTGCTTATATACATGGCTAAACGTAATGCTTCCCACCCTTGCTCACCTCTCATGACGTATTGTCTTCCTCTTGCTACTATTAATGTTAACGCATACATTCGCCGGCAAATATGAGGTGATATTTTCTTTTGTTGTCAAAAATTAGCCTCTATCAGCTAAAAACCACTATTTTTCCCCCATTCTTAGAAAGCGCTTTCTAAAATAGGATCAAATCCACAATCAGCCTCTTCTGCTGCCAATAAAAAAAGAAGCCGCCTCCCTAGGTTTGCACCTGTTGAGTCGGCCTCTTTCATTTGTACTTATTCAACTGTTTACCGATGGTCTGCCCAAGAATACTTAGGGCTCCAATCCAGCGTATCCTTCGCCATTTGATTGCTGACTACAGCTGTCCGCCCAGTTAAAGGCGCGCGCAAATCGATGACTCCCGGATAAAACTGCTGCAGCAAACGCTCGGTTGACCATTCGCTAAGCGTATCGTTGCTCGTAATATTGAGGCAAATCGCTCCGCGGTCCTCCACATGAAGCGACGCGATACATGCACTGACTGCATCTCGTATATCAATATAGCTCCATAAAATATGTTTAAAGGACTCCGGCTTATCAACCGCAATATGCTTGTAATCCTCAGGTTTAGTAATCATGGAGAAACGGAGTGAAATGACCTGCATGCCATTTCTTCGATCGAACATCGCAGCTGTCACTTCATTCACTACCTTCGATAGACCGTAGCACTCTTGTGGCTGCTGCGGATGGTCCTCGTCCAGCGGCAAATAATCCGGTGCAAATGGCGTCGGTGCCCATGCAAAGCCGTAAGAAGACTCGCTTGAGCCCATAACAACCTTCCGAATGCCAAGAATCGAGGCGGCTTCCAAAATATGATACGCTGCAACCGTATTGTTCGCGAATATATACGGGTACGAATGGCCAAGCGGTGCAGGAATAGCAGCCATATGTATGATGGCATCCGCACCGTGAAGCGCTGAAACGACCTGCCCGAAATCATTTAAATCTACTTTGATTTGCTTGCAATGCAGCTGATTTGACCGCTCGTTGTCCAAAGAAACAACCTGATAGCCATCCTGCTGAAGCGCCCCAATGAGCTGTGTTCCGAGCTTGCCGCTCCCGCCAGTTACTGCGATTGTTTTCATAGAAAAAGCACCTCCAATTTTCAACTTGTTATTATGGCCGCACAAGCGTACCGTCAGCCTTTCGATCCAAATGATAAGGATTGTGATATGCGGAGCGATTCCAATTGTCCCCAACTAGCAGCTGCGCCTTTAGCTCATCCAGCTCAATGCCAAGACCCGGCTTGTTCGAAGGGTAAAGATAACCGCCCTTTCTAACGATATGCCCCTCAAAGGCATCAAGCTCTTCCGCTCTAAAATGGTTCACTTCCTGAATGCCGAAATTCCATATCGCCATATCAAGATGTACCGCCGCCGCTTGGTTAACGGGATCATTTTCCCCGCCTTCCTGCCACGCGGTACGCACGCCAAACGCTTCGCACAGCGCTGCTATTTTGCGGCACGGCGTTATGCCTCCAGCTTTCGAGACGCGAACGCGAATGAAATCGATCAGCCTCTCCTTGACGAGCTCCGTCCACTCCTGCGGATTCACGAACAGCTCGCCAACCGCCTGCGGCGTTGCGCTCTGTTGACGAAGATGGCGATACCAGCCAATTTGTTCCGGTGCGAGCGCATCTTCAAGAAAGAACAGACCATAGGGCTCAACCCGCTTCGCCAGCTGAATCGCATTGATAGGCGACAGATGCTCATGTACATCATGCGTAAACTGGATACCCATGCCAAACGCTGACCGCAATTGCTCGAACATGTTCGGAATGGCATTCAAATAAGCCTGCTCGTCAAACACTGGACCTTTTGTCCAAGCTCGCTCCGGCAGGTTCGCTTTGTCAGCATTAATGAAGCCTCCTCCCCCATACCCGCCCATCTGTACGCGGATGACGGTATAACCCTCCTCCATAAAACGCTGGACATCCTCTTTGAGCTCGGAAATATCCGATCCCCCTGCATGTCCATAACAAGGAACAGCCGCGCGGCTTGCCCCGCCGAGCAATTGATAGACCGGCAACCCCGCTTCCTTCCCTTTTATATCCCATAATGCCATATCAATACCGCCGATTGCCGTATGCAAAATAGCTCCGTTTCTCCAATAGCCGCTCATATACATCGTCTGCCACAAATCTTCTATGTTAGCGGCATCTTTGCCGATCAGAAGCGGCGCCAGCAATTGCTCAATAACTTGTACAACGGCTTCCGGATTGTAGACATCCGAAGCCGAGCCGAGTCCATAAAGCCCGTCTTGATCGGTCATCACCTTTACGATCGTCCAAGTTCCGTTCTTACGCGTTCGAATACATTTGATTCCCGTTATTTTCGCCATGCCCTCACCTTTCCTTTCCGTGTCTCGTTTAGTTTAAGTCAATCACACGGCATTCCACATGAGGCATTTTTAAACTTTCTGTCCTATTGTTAGCCTCTTTCCTAATCCTATGATGCTTATTGCCTTAGTAGTTGCAATATAAAAAAAGAGAGCATCCAATATATGGGATACTCTCTTTTTAACTGTTTAAAATTAGACTTTCTCTAATTGCTCAAGTACAAACTGCTTGAACGCTTCTACCTCGTTAAAAATCCGCTCCGGCAGGACCCGGTAATCTTTATCCTGCACGACAGCCATCCACTGGGCAGCAAAGGTACGTATTCCAGCTTCTTGACCTGCCATCATATCATCGTTGCTGTCGCCGACAAAAATAGTTTCTTCCTTTGCCCAGCCAAGCTCGTTCAATATAAGATGGATCCCTTCCGCTGATGGCTTGCGCTTCTCCACATCATCGCCCGTTACAATCTTGTCGAAGCTAACCTCCCAGCCCAGCTTGTCCAGCGAAATATCGAGCGTACGCCGCGATTTGCCTGTGAACATGGCAATTCCAATGCCTGATTGCCGCAATGAGACTAGCAAATCAGCAATTTCCGTATTTCGCTCTACGAGCTCCTCATGGCGCTGCTCATATTCAGCTACATATTCGGTTATGGCTGCTTCCACTTGCTCGCGATTGTTTAGATGCTGTTCAATAATTTGAAGCTCCGTCGGCCCTGCCAATGCGTACATATCCTCAATCAACACTTGCCTGCCATCATATTTCTGGAATACACCTGAAATCACTTGATACATCACCGGCCAAGTATCAGCCAGTGTACCATCAAAGTCAAAAATAATATGTTTAATGTTGTTCAAAACATTCTCTCCTCTCCTACTAATAACTTTCTCTATTATAATCATGAAAAAAGCGATCCCGCTAGGGGAACGCCTTTTTCATATAAAGCTGTGATTGTTTACTGATGACTAGTCGGATGATTTACGGTTAATGGGATTTCATTATTGAAGAGACGTGCAATATCGCCAGTCAACCGCAAATAGAAATCAGAGGATACGGCTACGCCGTCCGCATCGAGCGTAAGGAAATATTGATTGTTCGGAATCATCGAGCTGTTCTCGGCGGCTTTGGCAATCGCTGTCGCCTCGTCATATTCATCAAACATCGCAATATAACCTGTATTGATGCCTAAACTTTTTAAATTGTAAGCCTGTCGCCACATGAAATCGCCATGCAGACGAGGAATTTCGTTGACGGGACCGTTTTTCATGTTTTTCCATGCAAAACCCGGCCAAATCACGGGCTGATATACGATGCCATTCTGCTGAGTAAATGCGAAATCCGGCGCCCACTGATTCGTCTTGTAATGATCAGCGCCCGCTAGCTGGCTGAACCGACCGACAAACCAAGGCGATAACATATCAAGCGATTTGTACACATCGAGGAAATCAGGCTTCGAATCGTTATCCCCATTGCGCCAATGGGTAGGAACGCCGCCGATCACATAATAGCCTTGGTTTTTGAACCAAGCGATTAAGTCTGCGGATTCCGCTGCTGTTCCCGGCCGATCGGTAAACCCGATCCCCCAAATACAGATGACCAGCTTACCGTCCTGCTTGGCATAGGCAGTCGATGAGGTTAAATTCATCGTGCCAACAACATTGTTGGTAAAATCATTTTTGACCGCATTGACCCACTGGCTTGGATTGAGATCCGTAATGTCATACATCACATAAAATTTGCGGTTATAGGTTTCTGCAGCATTTTTCACCTTCACAGCTACGCTGTCGCGGTTCTGATTCCAATTATTCGGCGCATAGTTTGCATCCGCCCCGAACCTTTGCAGCGCTGCGCCGCTAATGTTGTACGTCTGCATCCATTCAAAATGCTTGTTCACCGTTTCTTGATCATAAGAGGAGAACAGCTTGGCTGGCTGACCGTTGCCTAAATTGCCTAAGTTCGTTTGATACAGCTTCGTATACTCTCTTATATCTGGATACATCTCGAAGTTTACGTTGGAGTTCGCTGTCAGATTATTATTGTTTTTGGACCAATGTGTCCAGTTGTTTAGAGGTGATCCGTCGCCCCCAGCGGTAAACCAGCCCTGGTAGCCCGCAAACACCTTTCCGACTACATCGCCGCCAATTGCGGAAGCAGCAAATTTGAACCAATTGATATTAAACAGATTACCTGCTCCTCCAGTAAATTTTAAATATAGATTATGGACTCCGCTTATTGTGTTTATTGAACAGTTTTTGGTTGTCCATGACTGCCAGCCGCCCGTATTCGTTACCGCGCAGGTTCCTGCCAGCGTGCCGCTTAAGCTGTCCAGTCTAATTTCAACATTGCCGCCGGTTGTTTGGCTTGCCACACGCAGGGAAACCGATGAAGCTCCGCTCCCGAAGTTCACATTGTTAAATACTAGGTAATCCCCGTTGTCCACATAGGCGACATTTTGACCGCCTTCACTGGAGTTTTCCAATTGCGTACCGAATTGACTGTTAAAGGCGGAAGCTGCCGTTTGAACAAAAGCCGATATCGAGCCTGGCGCAGCTGTTGGAGCAGGTGTAGCTGTTGGAACTGGCGTCGCAATCGGTGAAGGCGTTGGCGTTGCCACAACTGTCGGTCCATACACCTCAAGCTCCGATATTTGTCCGCCAGTTGCTCCAGTATTAGCTGTCACATTTATTTTGACATAACGCACATTTGTGCTTGTAAAGTTGATGGTGACCGCATTTGTACCGGATTGATAAGTATAGGCCGCAGAAGCAACAATGGTGTTGTAGTTTGTATCATCACTGCTAGTCTGCACAGATAAAGTTTGCGTACGGTCACCCCAAGCAAGCGGCAGCTTAAGAACTACTTGATTGATGGCTTGGCTGCTGCCCAAATCGACCCTAATCCAGTTCGGATAACTGTTTGCAGCTCCCTCCCAATAGCTTGCTTGATTGCCATCCGTTGCGTTTGAAGCTATATAGCTCTGAGTATGGTTGCTTTCTGTTACACTTTTGTTCAGCGCCAAATTGCCAGCTGCCGATACCTTGGATGGCGATAACGAGAGCTGCGTTGAGATAAGAACCAGAACAAGCAATAGGACGTAAACCTGTCTTCTTCCTTTAACCAACATAAATTCCCTCCTCAAAAAATGGATGATACCGCGATGCTCCAATCCCTATTTATTCGATCCTACCACCTCCTTCGCCGCTTCTGGGGTATCGAAAAAAGCCTGGTCCCCCGGGGGACCAGGCTCGCGTTTTAAGGCTGCTGGTTGTAAATGCGATACAAGTGAACTGCCGTTTCGCAGCGGCTTCTTTCATACTTATCCAATGTATCCGCTTTCAAACGTTGTCAAAGGAGAAGCCTTCCTCTACATAAGGTCGGCTTCTCATTCGTCACACTTTATTTTTTCTTCGCAAGAAACTCATCAATTTGTCTTTGAGTTTCAGCGATAATGACATCAAGTCCATTTTTCTTTTGCGTTTCGATATAAGCAGCAACTGCCTTCTCGACATCCTTCACCACGCCAAACTCTATCGGTCTGTTCAGCTCATCGTTTGCTGTATCGCGCTTTGCAATCTCGTTTTTCATATTGTCTTCTGCGATAAACAGGCCGTCGATAGGCGAGTTGACGTTATTAGGCTTGCTTGCAAATTCAGCTTCCTTCAGCCAGAAATCCGTTCCATATGTCATCGTCGGACGCATGAATTGCGGCTTCCAGAATGCCCATTGTCCGCCCCACTCCATATAGTTGCTCGTCGTTGTTTCCATGCCTTCCGGATATTCAGCCGTTTCCCCGTTCAGTACATAGGTTTTGCCTTCAATGCCGTATTGCACAAGATCATACAACGTTTTGTCCGTTTCCATCATATCCAAGAAACGAAGCACTCGTTCTGGATTTTTGGAGTTGCGGTTAATGGCCACAACATTGGCAAGAGCCGTACGGTTAACGAATCTTTTGTCAGGATAAAGCTCTGCCGATTCCATCTTGAATGACGGATCAGAGAAACCAGGATTAGCGCTTACCCATTCATGCGATGTTACAGTGAACAGCTTCTTGCCATTTCTCCACTCTGCTGCTTCATCTGACTTATCGATCATCGCATCACGGTTAATCAAATTATCGTCATACCAAACTTTAGCCAGCTTTGCAGCCTCAAGGTAGAATGGTTGCTGCTCAACCGCTTTAATGGTAATTTTGTCATCGCTTAAATAGAAGCCAAGGCCGTGGAAGTTAAGATCTACCCACTCATCACGAATCATAATGAGGGATACCGGCGGCGTCCGGGAGATTCTTTCGTTCGGGTACGCTTTTTTCAATTCACGCAGCAATCTGTCGACATCCTCAATCGTTTTGATTGAGCCTGCTGGAATATCAAGTCCTGCTTTCTCGACAAGATCGGAGCGCCAGCCAGTAAATTTACGCTCATTCATTTTCATCGTCCATGGAAGACCTACGATATTGCCGTTTACCGTTGCAGCGGCAAGCGTGCCCTGCTCCTCATATTTCTTGTGCAAATTAGGAGCAAATTCCGGCAGCAGATCGTTTAATGCCATATATGAACCTTTTGCAGCCATCTGCTTGTACGAAAGCCAGTCGCCGTCAAAGTTCATATCCCAGTTATCGCCGGAAGCGGCCATAACGAGCATCTTTTCTTTAAAGTCGCCAAACGGAATGAAGTTGATATCAAACTTCACGTTTAGACCTTTCGCTTTCACATATTCGCTGACCTTGGACCAAACCTCATCCGTAGCTGCTTTTTTATCACCGCCAAAATAAAACTTCAGCGTGACTTCATCCTCCTGCTTCACTTCGTTCCCGCCAGTCGGCGCATTAGTCGCCTTCCCATTGCTCGGCGTATTGCTGTTGTTTGAGCTGCATGCTGCTAGAATAACGCTTAGCAGCATAATGACAGCAATAAATAGCGGCATTTTTGTAATGCTTTTCTGCATCTGAACCTCTCCCCTTAGCTTATGTTTTATATACTACACGGCGGAAGCCGAGATAGTCATCCTTTTACTGCGCCCACCATCAAGCCTTTGACAAAAAAACGTTGAACGAACGGATACAAGAAAATGATAGGGCCAATCGTAACGACCGTAAGCGCCATCTTGATCGATTCCGAAGGAATTTGTGCTGATATTCGCTGCATAGCGGATGCATTGCTCGAGCTTTTCAGAAATTCGACATTGGAGATAAGCGTTCGCAGCAGCAGCTGCAGCGGTTGGAGCTCCTGCTTATCGACAAACATGAGACCTAGAAACCAATCGTTCCAGTAGCTCAATGCTACGAATAAACCGACGGTTGCAAGTACAGGCAAGGAAAGCGGTGCAATGAGGCGATAAAAGATTTTAAAGTCGCCCGCACCGTCCATTTTGGCTGATTCATTCATATCCTCGGGTATGGATAACATAAAGTTGCGAATGAGGAACATATTGAATGCATTAGCGAGCATCGGTAAAATAAGCGCCCAAAGTGTATCTTTTAGATCCAAATATCTCACGCAAATGATGTACCAAGGTACTAATCCGCCATTAAACAGCATTGTAATAATGACGTAGATAGACAAAATGTTTCTATACTTGAATGACCGTCTCGCCATTACGTATGCGCCCATGCTCGTTACGAGCAAGGATAGAATTGTTCCTGCCACCGTAACGAGAAGACTTACGCCATACGCATCAATAATGCGATTAGAGCCTAGAAATAAAATGCGATAAGAATCGAAAGTAATGCTCTTTGGCCATAGCGTGTATCCATAATCCATAATGTCCTTCTCCGTGCTTAACGAGCCTGAAATGACCATAATGAATGGAAACAAGCAGGACAGACTGAACAAGGAGATCGCTATAATGATAATAAATTGTGAAATTGAAAATTTCTTCAGATGCATGCAGATGATCCTCCCTTGATGTGAATGGACGTTTTTAGAAAATAGCCGAGTCTTTGTCTATTTTGCGTGCCGCGTAATTGCTGCCGATAATGAGCACGAAAGCAATGAACGACTGGAGGAAGCCCGCCGCAGATGCCATGCCGATATCCCCTGATTTGCGCAAGCTGCGATAAACAAACGTATCAATAACGTCAGTTGTAGGAAATAAGAGAGAAGCATCGCCGACCATTGCGTAAAACATTCCAAAATCAGCGTTCATGATTCTGCCAACAGCCAGCAAGGTTAAGATAATGATCGTTGGCCGCAGCATCGGAATGCTGATAAAACGGATTTGCTGCCATCTTGTCGCACCGTCGATAGACGCCGCTTCATAATACGAATTGTCGATGGACGTTAATGCCGCCAAATAAATGATTGTGCCGTATCCAGTAACCTTCCAGCGAACCGCTATCGTTAGAATGAGCGGCCATAAGCCGGCTTCGCTGTAGAAATCAATTGGCTGCATGCCTATCGTTTCCAGCACACGATTAATCGCTCCACTCTCAAAGTTCATTAAATTGTAAGCGAACACTCCGACTACGATCCACGAAATAAAGAAAGGAAGAAAGGTTAACGACTGCGTAACTCTCTTAAAATATTTGTTTCTAATCTCATTGAGCAGCAAGGCAAACCCTACTTCAAAAATGAGCCCGACTGTAATAAACAATGCGTTTAACAGTATCGTGTTTCTCATCGCCCGAAAAGCGGTCGGAGAAGAGAACAAATAATCAAAGTTATTCAGCAGCGGGTGCATCCAATCGCTTCCGAAAATTCCTTTAGCAAAGTCAAAGTCTTTAAAGGCGATGACTAGACCTGCAAGGGGCAAGTAGTTAAAGAGAAAAAGGAGCGTCGCGACGGGCAGGAACATGAGCAGCAGCGTTCGATTTCTAAGTAATTCCCGAATGACTCCATTAGATTTCATAATCGATTTCCCTTCCATTGATGTGATACTTTTATTCTAAGGGAGCCCGCCTGGGCTTACTATGAGCCAATCTTATACTTTGTGGTTTAAGATTATCCTCCTATGCATAAAGCTCCTTTTCCACCTCGATCAGACGCCTCATCTACCTCAATAAGCGCATATTTACGCTTACCGACAACAAACCAAGGCTTGTCCTGCGCTGTAAGAACACATACATGCTTACAGCTCCATTTCCACCTCGATCAGACGCCACATCTACTCAATAAGCGCATATTTGCGCTTACAGACAACAAACTAAGGCTTGTCTCACGCTGTAAGAACACATGTGTGCTTACAACTCCATTTCCACCTCAACCAGACGACTTTTCTACTCAATAAGCGCACATATGCGCTTACAGACAACAAACCAAGGCTTGTCTCGAGCTGTAAGAACACATGTGTGCTTACAACTCCATTTCCACCTCAACCAGACGGCTTTTCTACTCAATAAGCGCACATATGCGCTTACAGACAACAAACTAAGGCTATTCTCTCGCTGTAAGAGCACATGTGTGCTTACAGCTCCACTTCCACCTCGATCAGACGGCTTTTCTACTCAATAAGCGCATATATGCGCTTACAGACAACAAACTAAGGCTTGTCTCGCGCTATAAGAACACGTACGTGCTTACAGCTCCATTTCCACCTCGCCGAGATGCCTCATCTACTCAATAAGCGCATATTTGCGCTTACAAACAACAAACTAACCCTTTTCTCAAGCTATAAGAACACATGCGTGCTTACAGCTCCATATCAACCTCGATCAGACGCCTCATCTACTCATTAAGCGCATATTTGCGCTTACAGACAACAAACTAAGGCTATTCTCGTGCTGTAAGAACACATACGTGCTTATAGCTCCATTTCTACCTCGCCGAGACGCCTCAAATACTCTTTAAGCATATATTTGTGCTTATCGGGTTCAAACAAAAAAAAAGACCACCTAAACAACCGGTGATCTCTACATGCACATAACTAAGTAACAGACTTCTTCCTTCGTTTTTACCAATTAAGCTTTGTATCCATATGTAGCTTTGTTCATCAAGAAGTCATAGCTCCCATTACTCTTGGTAACTTTCCTAGCCTCCTTTGCTGCTTAACGTCTGTTCTCATAGCCGACTACTTTACCTACGATTTCCTCTTCGGCAAAAGCACCCGCTGATTGGCTGTCATGGAATCCTCGCCAACGTACATCCGCCAATATAAAATACTCATTCTCCTTTAGCTGCAAGGGCTTATTCATAGAATCATTTTTATCGGAAGAAGGATCGCTCCCGTAAAAGGTATCCAGTTTATTTCCATTAATATAAACTAGCCCTTTTTTAACCTGAACCGACTCACCAGGAAGCCCAACAACTCTTGCTATATCCGTCGCTTGTTTATCTTTTTTAACTTGGAATAAGGCAATATCGCCGCGAGATATTTGATTTTCCTTATAATAATTCAAATCAACCAACACTTCATTGTTTAAAGCAAATGGATGGGGATGCGTATAACCGAGCTCTGACAGCATGCCATCCGTTTCTACTTTTACTTTCGTCAATGAGGAATCCGGGTTTTGAATGATCTCTATTCTCTTTTCTGTAGCCGTATCCGTAATGGATTTACTACAGCCACCCATGATCATTATGACGCCCGAGAAAACAACAAACATAACCTTCCATCTCGTCCTCATCAAACATCCCCTCCGCTGCCTGCTCTCACTTATCACGATTCCGCTTCCAATGCTCCCGCAGCTCCAGCGTTTTTTTGTTCCATGTCTCTGTCTCTGGAATAATACGGTTAATGTCGGCACCTTGAAATACGATATCATTGATAACATTGATCCAGTTGTACTCCGAAAAACCGGGTATCGTGGCGCCAGGCAATACGAGGCTGTTATCCTTGGTCATCTTCACGGCTTCAATATTTTTCCCTTGCCACAAGGGAACCTCATCAATATAAGCTGTCAGCTCCGGATCAATAACGGAAGCATTCGCTCCCTTCTCGATTTTCCATTTCTGCGCTTCCATCTCGAATTGAAAACTAATCCATTTATATGCCTCTTCTTTATGCTTCGAGCCGCTCAGCATCGCAAGCGGACCATAAATATGGAAGGAGTATTGGTTGACCTGCCCTCTCGGAAAGGGAAGTATATCCCAGTTAAAATCAGCCTCCTTATGCAGTGTCGGAAGCAGCCAATCTCCGGCAATGTCAAACGCTGTTTTTCCATTTATGAATTGCTTAACCACATCGCCTTGTGCTTTGGATTCTGCCCAAGAGAGCATAGACCCATCCTTGGTGACAAATTCAGTCAGCCAGCGCACATCCGCCATCACATCCGGCGTGCTTAGCAAGCTTTGGGTCAATCGATCATTTAAGTAAGCCAAATTAGGCGCATGTCCATCCGCTGCCGCTTTCATCGGCAGCAAGCGCATCACAAAATCACTGTTCGTAGTGAGGCCGTATTCCCCAGCTGCAGGGTCCGTGACACGTTTTGCAATATCACGCAAATCATCAAAGCTCCAATCATTTGAAGGCATATCTATGCCATGCTTGGCCAATA
This sequence comes from Paenibacillus sp. MCAF9, assembly GCF_052114265.1. Classification (NCBI taxonomy): domain Bacteria; kingdom Bacillati; phylum Bacillota; class Bacilli; order Caryophanales; family Paenibacillaceae; genus Paenibacillus; species Paenibacillus sp. MCAF9. The sequence continues at coordinate 97,065 of NZ_JBFREL010000014.1, read as the reverse complement.
AATCTTTATTGACAATAATCCACATTGGAACATCGACGAACGGCACAGCAAGCCTGCGGCCGTTAAAGGCCATCGTATCAAAGTATCCATCGGGCAGCACCTTGCCTTGGAAGGAAGCATCTTCATCCATGTACGGCTTTAAATTTTCGAGCAGGCCGCTTTGTTCATAACGAAGCAAATCACCAACAACCCAAGTCAGATCAGCTGGTGTGCCTGCCGCCTCCAATGCAATAATTTGATTCATGATTTCGTCATCGCCGCCCACGATTTGAACGGGCTCAATCGTAATCCATGGATATTTGGCATTGAATTTATCGTACAGCTCCTTATACGTCTCTCCTCCCCAGGTCAGAAGCTTAAGCGTAACTGGTGTTTTTCCTGAATATTGCCCTTCTTGACCACTATTTGATCCCTCTGCCGCATTCTCGCCATCCCAGCCTTTAAACGTGCAAGAGGTTAGAACTAGCATAAACATCAGGAGTATACTTATAACAAATGTTTGTTTACGTTTGTTTATCAAGATTATGCCTCCTTTGATACTCACGCTTCACTCATTGCCAATTGAATCGATATTCTGGTCTTCCTTCAAAATGGGATGCCTTAACGTTATCGTTGTTCCCATTTCGGGCCCCGTCTTGATTTCAAGCTTGTAACGATCTCCAAAATAAAGCTTTAAACGATCATTCACATTGCGAAGCCCTACGCCTCTGCGCGTATGCGAGAACTTTTCGCTAGGCTCTTCTTCCGTCTCCAGCTGTTCCAGCACGGACGCTGGAATGCCTTTACCGTTATCCACAATATCGATTACGATATCCTCTCCGATTTTTCTGGCTGCGATCATAATTTTCCCTTTATCAAAATCGTCGCGCACGCTATGCTGAATCGCATTTTCTACAAGCGGCTGCAGCAATAGCCTTAGAAACGGCATATCCAGCGTCTCTGTCTCACAGGAATACAAAATACGAACGACCTTGCCCATTCTTGCTTGTTCAATCGATACATAAGCCTTCACCTGCTCAATCTCGCGGCGCAGCGTCGTAATCTCTTTCCCTTGGTTTAAACTGAGCCGCAGCAAATTGCCAAGTGCCGATACCATCTCGCTGATGTCGCTGCGTCCATGATTTTCCGCCTTCCACCTAATTGATTCCAAGGTGTTGTATAGAAAATGAGGATTAATCTGGTGACTCAGCACTTGAAACTCCAGCGCTTTTTTGTTCCTTTCGGAGCGTGCTGCCTCCTTAATCAATCCATCTATGCGCTGAACAAGATTGCTTACTCCTCTATACAGCCAGCCAACCTCATCCTTGCGGGACGACGAAGGCAGCAAGTAATGAAGATTTTCCGCCTCCAGCCTCCTCATTAAACGAACCAAATGCGCAATAGGCTGTGTATAGTAAGCTGTGATATAAAAGACGACACTAATGCAGCAAATAAGATAACCGATCAAAAAGATTACGAGCATGCGGTTAATTTCATCAATCGTACCCGTCAGCTCATGAAGAGGGGTCAAGCTCACGATGGTCCATGGATGGTTAGCCATCTTCAAATAGGTTGCGAGATAGGTTTCCCCTTCAATCGTAATAGACGTAGAGCCTTCATCACCCGACTTCATATAAGAGATTAAGGCAGTTGACGGAAATTCCTTGCCTGTCCATTCATTAACTGCAGAATCATAATGCACGATGCCTTTCTCATTAATGAGCAGCAGCTTCTGATCCTTTAGCTGATCGGACGGCGAGAAATATCTTCTTAAATAATCCTCAGATAAGTCAGTCGCAATGATGCCTCTTAATTTCTGATCGTACAAGCCCGAGAATCGCTTCACATAGGAGAGCAGCGGTTTTGCATATTTCCCATGCATGGGCATGGTCAAATACCACGTCGGACTAACCGTCGCTTTGGAGCGCTGAAACCAATACTGGTCTCCGATACGCACCGATTCATCAATTGTCCTCATATAGGATGGATAATCTGTTGGCTTGATTGGGTACACCTTGACTCTAAAAGCATCAATCGTAGACGTAGCATGATACAGCACTGTCAATAGATTGACTGTAAACGCTTCCTCTTCTGCCAGGTTTAATGGTTCCGTTTCCAATAAATCCTGAAGCTCCTTATTTCCGATGACATCGTTGACTTGATCATTTAAGTTGCCCAAATAAATTTCGAAGTTTTTTCTTGCTTGCAGAAGATAGCTCATGGACATTTTCGTATTCGTATTGGAGATGCCCTCGATCGATTTAATATGCGCATAATACGCAAAAAGCAGAAATGGAACGATAATGATCATAAAAAATATGAGAATCATCCGATTGCGAAAGGATGAAGCGAGCCGAAAGGACACTTTATTCACAAGTGTACACCTGCCTTCCACTATGCTAACCCCATCACTGGAGTAGACTTGTCCTCGATAATATACTTCATTGAGCTACTTTTGCAATAAGTAATTTAAGCTTGTTACAGCATTTCGATATGCATAATTCCACATTCCTGGCAAAGCGATAATAATACCCCTTAAAGTTTGCATATCCCTCATTGTGAGCAGCTTGCATATTCTTTAGACTAATGGCGTAATACCTAACCTACCAACGAAAAGAGGAACAACGATGACTGCATCGAAACGAGTGGTACATGTCATTTCGCATACCCATTGGGATCGAGAATGGTATATGCCTTACGAAGCCCATCATGTCAAGCTGATTGAGACAATGGACACGCTGCTGGAAACGTTCGAGGCCGATCCTGATTTTCGCAGCTTTTACCTCGATGGTCAAACGATAATTTTAGATGATTATTTGCAGGTGTACCCAGAGAAGCAGAGCCAAATACAAAAGCTGTGTGATGAAGGCAAGCTCTCTTTGGGTCCTTGGTATATTTTGCAGGATGAGTTTCTAACCAGCAGCGAAGCAAACGTAAGAAACTTGCAAATCGGACATCGGGATGCCAAAAAATATGGACCGATTTCGAAGCTTGGTTATTTCCCAGATTCGTTTGGCAATATGGGTCAAGCTGCTCAGCTTTTAAGACAAGCAGGCATCGATACCGCCGTGTTCGGAAGAGGTGTAAAAGCAACTGGCTTCAACAATCGGGTGGAAGATTCCTCAGGCCTTGAGTCCCCTTATTCCGAGCTCATCTGGCAGGCACCCGACGGTTCAAGCGTATTAGGCATCCTTTTTGCCAATTGGTATAACAACGGCATGGAGATTCCAGTTGATCCCCTCAAAGCAAAGCCTTACTGGGAGCATCGCCTTGCGCGAGCGGAACAATATGCTTCAACCTCGCAGCTGCTGCTTATGAACGGCTGCGATCATCAGCCCATTCAGACCAATCTCTCCGAAGCGCTCCGCGTGGCGAGAGAGCTGTTCCCTGCGTACGAGTTCATCCACTCCAACTTTGACGATTATGTAAAGGCGGTTCAGACGCAGCAGCCTCCGAACCTGAGCCTAACGCGCGGCGAGCTGCGCGGCCAGCAAACGGACGGCTGGTATTCGTTAGTGAATACAGCGTCTGCTCGTGTTTACATTAAACAGCTTAATCAACGAAATCAGACGCTGCTGGAGAAAGTGGCCGAGCCGATCTCTGCCATTGCTCATCAGCTCGGCAAGCCATATCCGCATGGTCTATTCCAATATGCCTGGAAGACACTGATGCAAAATCATCCGCATGACAGCATTTGCGGCTGCAGTGTCGATGAGGTGTACCAAGAAATGAAAACTCGTTTTGCCAAAAGCATGGAGGTTGGCAAAGCATTAACGACCGAGAGCGTTAAATTTATTAGCGCTAAGGTCAATACAAGTCATTTTGCCAATATCAGTGAGTCAGCTGCTCCCTTCATCGTCTTTAACTCAAGCGGCTATGAAGGCTCGTCAGTCCACCAATTCGAGATTGAATGGTCGCACCGTTTCTTCGATCAAAGCGAAGATCCTGTTGTCATTGCTAAGCAGGTTCAAGATCGGACGCACGCCGAAGGGTACTTGGTGAACGGCAGTGGTGAACGCATCGACTTTACTGCTCATGATTTGGGCGTTCGCTTCGGCTATGAATTGCCAAATGATAAATTCCGGCAGCCCTATATGGCTCGCGCACTGCGTCTGACCTTCGAGACCGGCATATTGCCTTCGATGGGATATGAATCTTTTGCTTGGATACCATGTCAAAATGAGATTAAAACTTCCGGCGAGAATCGCCATTCATTAGTGACGAGTGAACGAACACTGGAAAATGCTCGTCTTACATTGACGATAGAGGAAGACGGAAGTTTTACGGTTTATGATAAGAAAAGCCAGCAGCTGTTTTCGGATCTTGGCCATTACGAGAATGTAGGCGATATCGGCAATGAATATATTTTCAAGCAGCCAGTCGGCGACTTGCCGATCACGACTAAGGGCAGCAACGCCGAAATTCGAGTGGTTGAAGATTCGCCTTACCGAGCAGCCATTGAAATCACTCATCACCTTGCTATACCTGCACGGGCAGACGATCTTCTGGCTGAAGAAATCCGCACAATGGTTGAATTCCGGCAGCGGAAGGCTGGCAGATCAACTTCCCTTGTACCGCTAGAAATTGTGACACTAGTTAGCCTAGAACGTGAGGGCAAAGGTGTTCAAGTCCATGCGCGCATAGAAAATCAATCGCAAGATCACAGGCTGCGCGTGCTGCTTCCTTCGGATATTGCTGCATCCACACATTTTGCAGATTCAATCTTCGAGGTCGCTGAGCGTCAAAACGTTCCTGCAAAGGAATGGCAAAATCCGAGCAATGCTCAGCATATGCAGACGTTCATTGACGTGCACAGCGAGCATAGAGGCCTCACGATTGCAGGCAAAGGCTTAAATGAATATGAAGTGCTTCAAGATGGCAGAAATACGATCGCTGTAACCCTTCTGCGCTCCGTCGGAGAGCTTGGCGATTGGGGTGTATTTCATACGCCTGAAGCGCAGTGCTTAGGTACAAATGAAGCCGAATGGATGATCATTCCTTACGGCAGCGCTGAAGAACGTTTTGCCGCTTATCGCGAAGCCTATCGTTTCCCAATACCCGTTACGGCAATCGCAGCTGGATTGCATGATGGCGAGCTCGCTCCTGCTTGTGATTTCCTCAAATGGAATGGTGACCAGCTCGCTTTCTCCAGCCTGAAGATCAATGAAGAACGTGGCGACAGCATGGCAAGATGGTACAATTTAGCAGAATCCACGACCAGCTTAGCTATTCATCCAAGCGCTGCTTCTGCGTCCTATGTAAGTGACATTATGGAGAACGATAGCGCTAATAAGATCAAAAACAGCGTTCAGGTCGAAGGCTTCAAAATCGTAACGATTGGTTTAGCCGCTGCTTCAAAATAACCAAATCAAAAAATTAAAAGATAAAATGCAAAGAGGCAGTCTCCCAAGGTTATGCCGTTTTCACCTAGGAGTCTGCCTCTTCATGCTTCTTGCTGAGCGCAATTTTTCATCTCATTAGTGTGGCACAGCTGGCTCTTCATCCGCGATGCCTCTTTGTCGTCTATATTCCTTCGGCGTGCAGCCGACCTGCTTTTTAAACAGCTTCGAGAAATGCACCGGGTCCTTATACCCCACCTGAAATGAGATTTGATACACTTTGTATTTGATGTCGCCTAACATTTCCTTCGCCTTCTCAATCCGTATTTCTGTCAAATATTCCAAAAAGGTTTTCCGTTTCTCCTTTTTAAAGAGCTTGCTCAGCCATACCGGCGTCACATGAACGGCCATTGCAACGCTTTGAAGAGTTAAGCTTTCAGCATAATCCCTGTGCAATATTTTCTCCGCTTCATAAACGATCTGGCTCGGCGTATTGGACAGCTTGCGGAAATCTGCTGCAATTGCAAGTAGGAACAGCTCTGTTTGCACACGCAGCGACTGCAATGTATCGTATTGCTCTAATAGCTCCCACACCGCGATCGGATTACTGCCCAAATTTTTGCTTGGAACACCTGCCGCCGCTGCTCTGCGAAACACCTCGAACAGCCATTCAAATATTTTTTGCTGAATGTCACGCAATTGATTGAGACGCCAGGCTTGTACCATCTCCACAAATCGATCCATCGCTGCTGTAATTTCCTCATCCGTGCCATACTTCACGAGATCGAGCACCTCTTCAGGCTCGCTAAGCGACAAGTCACTCCCGTCACCCTCATAAAATAAACCCTGCTCCGTAAATAATCGATTGCCTCCGTATACAGCCTTTTGCTCCAATACGTTTATCGCTTCCGCATACATTTCATGAAGATTTTCAAATGTACAAGGTGTTGTTCGCATGCCAGCGCTTGCTTTCACCTTAACGAAATCGTTGATTCGCTGTAAGCAAAGCTGCGCCAAGCCCCGGCTCAGCTCCGCATGCTCTGGCCGCGAGCAGCTGAAAATGACAATCCATCGATTGCTGCTGTCCATGCAAAGCGCAAAGGGGTGAGGATAATCTTCCTCCAGCGTTTGATTGACCACATTGCCGATTCCGAACAATATTAAATCCTTTTCCTTCGTATGGCGATTCTCGATTGCTTTCAAATCATCAGCTTCCACAACAACAAGCGTCATATGCTGATTCGCTATCCACTCCAAATTCAAAGTCTGCAAGCGATGTCTTCTCCGTGCTTCACGGTAAGGATCATAGTCCTGCTCAATCATTTCTCTGAGCAGCTCCTCGCGCATTTTTGGAATCGCAAACCTCACTTGATTAATAAGCTGCTGTTCATTATGATGGTCCATTCTCTTTCGGTGGATATGATCCATCGTTTTTCTAACGATTTGGGTCAGCTCGTCCAAATTGATCGGCTTCAGGATATAGTCCATAACGCCGATTTGAATCGCCTGCTTCACCAGCTCAAAATCATCATACCCGCTTACAACAATCGCTTCCGGTTTATAATTTTCAACGGCAGTCAACGAACGAAGAAATTCCAGCCCCGACATCCGGTTCATTTTAATATCTGTGACGATAAGATCCGGTCTCATATCTAGTGCAAGCATTAATGCCGTATCCCCATCATCAGCCAGCAGTACCTCGTCAATTCCGAATGTTTCCCATGGAAAGCGGTTACGTAAACCTTCGCGGATTTCGAATTCATCGTCCACTATTAAAGCACGCAGCATCCTCTCACCTTCCCCTTCATGCATTTTCAAAGATGTTCAATACGGAACCATTACCTAACTACATACTACCTGACTGTATTTCGGATTACACGGGGGTAATTGCAAACTTTATGGTGTAGTATTAAATAAACGGATGCACCTGCGCACCTTCATACAATCATCAAAAGACAAACTCACTCAAAAATAAAAGCAGCTGTCCCAATAGGTCTCAAAAACCTGCTGGAAACAGCTGCTTCTCGTGTTATAACAAGTTCAAAATCGGCTCGTATACTCCGTACAGCAGAATATAAAATGCCGCTCCGAGCGCTGAGCCTATATAAGCTCCGTTCAAACGAATACGCTGCAGATCGGTCTCGACCTTGCTCTCGATGAAATGCACCAGCTTTTGCTCTGTGAAGCTATCAAGCGTCTTGCGTACGATGATTCCGATTATTGCATGCTCGGTTTCAATCATCTTCTGCACGAATTTCTGCACGTATTGCTCCAGCCAGCCCTTCGTTTCCTCGTTTGCTTTGAACCACTCCCAGTATGACATAATGAACTGATTAATCAGCTCCTTAATATCGGATGGATTGACGGAATGTTTCTGCGGCAAGGCTAGCTGCTGCTTCGGTTCGCTGATCAGCAGCTGTCTAAAGTTGCCGAGCAAAGCTTCAATAGAAGGAAGCAACGAGATCTTCTCAATCACTTCATCTCTCCATTCATCTACAGCAGCCGAAACATCCTCGCGGTGCTGCAAATTGTCGGCAAGCTGCAGCACCATTTCCTCCAGTAAAACACGAAGCTCATGCTCAGGATTCCGCAAATCATTAATAAGCAGCTGCAAATCGTCAAACAGCACATTTGTAGCATCGTCGAGATTCAGCGCATTCGTTGACTCAGCGATCTCCACTGCCATTTTTTTGAGCCACTTGGAGAAGATACTGCCTTGATTTACAAACTTCTCCTTCTCCTTGCCAAGCAGCTCACGAATGACAACCTTGGTTTGTTCTTCCGCTGCGCGTGCCGCTGCAAACTCAACGATCTGGCTAACCCAGCTTTGGAAATTGCCTTTAGCCATCACCCATTTGAGCGCCTTGCCCGCGTAAGGAGACAAGCTGATCTTCCCTAAGCTTTTTCGTGCTTTCTCATCCAATAAGACGGATAGACCTTTAATGTCCAGCTTGGCAAGCAGACCAGCCACCAGCGTCCAGCCTTGCTCAGCGAGCATACCGTTTGGTCGGCGATCGATCCACGAAATGCCGATCTCTACAAGCGATATTTGCTTTACCTTTTCCTTTAACAAATCTTTGCTGAGCAGCTGCTGCTCGACCATATTCGCGACGCCTTCAATCAGCTTATCGCGATTTCTAGGAATGATCGCTGTATGCGGAATCCACTTCCACCCAAATGGGTGACGGAACAATACCGTGACAGCAAATAAATCAGCTAATGCGCCAACGAGTCCCGCTTCAGTCGTGTAGAGCAGCATCCGTGCCCACCACTGGTCTGGGAAGACATATAAGCAGCAAGCCGCAATGACGAACAAGGCGGCAAGCAATATTAAGCTGCGGTTTGCTTTTTTTCTCATAGCCATTTATGCTCGCCCTCCAATCCAAAACGTCGCTAGATGCAGGACTACGCCGATAAGCGCTCCGATACCAATTCCGTTAATCCGAATGTACTGCAAGTCGCGTCCCGCTTTCTCTTTAACCAGCTCGATAAGCTCTTCTTCAGAGAAGCTGTTCAGCTTGTCAGTTACCATTTTGCCGATAAAAGAATGCTTCTGCTCCACCCATTTCAGCAGCGTCGTCTTCACGTATTGATCCAGCCGAGTAAGCAGCTCTGTATTTCCCACTACATAAGCTATTCCTTCTTCCACTTTATCCTTGATCCAAGGATAGCGTACCTGCTCGCCTTCCGCATTGGAAGCCGCAGCGAGTCGAATGGACTCCAGTCCCCGCTGGATGAACGCATCGAGCTTAAGCTCATCCTTAACAGATGCCAGAAGCGTTGTTTTCCCCGCTTCTATTCGGCTACGCAATTGTTCATCCGTACGCAGCCTTGCAACAAATTGCGCAATAAAAGCTTTGATTTCCTTGCGCTGCGGGTGGTCTTCAGCATGAAATTTCTGTAGAAAAGATACCAGCCACTCCTGCAATCGTCCGCTAATATTTGCCGCTTCCAGCCCTGCAGAGAAATCGATCAGCTTCCTTCTAAACTTATCGCCTTCGTAGGAACGAATGGCTGAATCGACGATTTGGCCTACAACAGCGCCAAATGGTGCCGATTTCACAATTTTGATAAGCTCCGGAATGATAAACTCGATAATCCGATCATCGTAACCATTTTTAATGGTCCAATCGCCAGCATCGGCAGCAATGTCTGCTACAGGAATCGAATCGGCATGCTCGAGAAGGAAGGTTTGAACGGTTTTGGCCAGTTCCTGCAAATCAATGGTCGTAATTACATCATCCGCCAGCTGCTGCAAAATGTCATTCACACCCTGTTCGCCGCCGTGCTGCTTCAAATATGTGACTAAAACGTCTGCAATATTGTATTCGTCAAGCCTCTCCCTAATATTCGGGATGGTTAACAATTCATTTTGAACCATTTGGACAAGCTCGCCAATCAAGCGCTCACGATTCCGAGAAATGATGTTGGTTCCCATCCAGACCGGCCACTTTATTTGCAAAGGATTTCCAAACAATGCGCTAACCGCAAAGGAATCCGCCAGTCCGCCGATCGTTGCAGCGCTAAATAAGGAAAATAACAGGCCTCCAATAAATGTTTCATGAAAGGGAAACGCCGCCAATATTCCGATCGCTGAGAAAAGAAGCGCTAAATCCGCTTTTTTCTTAATACTGAATTTGTTCATACACAAGCTCCATTCCTGATGATCGTTCCACATCAATTATCCCATATGTATAGGGTGTGAAACAATGGAGTTTCTATAATCTGAGAATTGATCTTTATAAAGATTAAGCGCTGCTGCTTTTAGGGCTTTTTTTCAGCTTCCGCGGCACTAATGAATCGCTCTTAGAAACTTGCCAAATGCCTAAGCAAACAAACGCTCCCCCTACGAGATGAGACCATGAGAAAGGTTCGTTTAAAATGCCGTAGGATAGAAGCACCGTGCTAAGCGGAATGCAGCTTGTGTAGACAGCGGCTGTTCCCGCACTCACTTTGGAAACACCGCGAAACCATAATATATAAGCCAAGGCGGTAACGAAAATACCATAATAAAACAACAGGCCGATATCGCCAACAGTTACACTGCTGAAATCGTATTGTTTAGCCTCAACAAGCGCAATAGGCAAAAACATGATGAATGAAAACAAGGTTACATAGGTTGTCCCAAGCAGTGAAGAGACATTGCTTGCGGTCATTTTGCGCAGGATCGTAAGCATCGATTCCCCAACAACTGCGCCTAAAATGAGCAAAAGTCCAATATACGAAGCTTGTGACGGAGGTGCAGAGGAAGGAATCAGCCATCCAGGCACCTGAATGCTAACAACACCCAGTATGGAGCAAATGATGCCTATTTTAATCGGATTCGTTAATTTTTCTTTTAAAATCATATACGAAAGGAAAGCAACGACCGCCGGCGTTAAGCTCGTCACAATACCCGCTTCGGTTGCGAGCGCGGTTCGCAGGCCATACAGCATGAATACGCGGAATAAAAACATCCCGAGAAACGCTTGCAGCAGTAAAAATAAAAAATCCTTTCTCCCGACTCGGAGCGAGGATTTGCCGCTTAGCATCAAAAACGGAATTAACAACAATAAAGCAATAACAAGGCTAATCGCCTGTGACAAAAAAACCGGCATCTGCATCGTCGTTATTTTGCCGGCTACTATGGAGCTTCCGATGAGAATAGCGGCAATGGTCAGCTCAACATACGCAATAATACGAGAATGATTCACATTCAGCAACCCCTCTACTTTTGTTTCATGTATACTGTAGCAAAGGGTCGTTAACTGGTTGTAGTGCCATTAAACAGGCATTTTCAAAGTACCACTTCCAAAGGAGTCTGGATATTTTGTGGCTGTCCATCGATAGACAAGCGAATTTGCCTATGTTTCGCCAGGTTTTTAACTCACTCCAAGCTGCTATTCTCTCGGGTGAGCTGCCTGCTGGCTACAAGCTTCCATCCACAAGAGAGCTTGCCTCGCAGCTTCATGTCTCGCGCAACGTGATTTTGGAAGCCTATGAGCTTTTATTAGCTGAAGGATACATAACAGGTCGCTCTGGTGCAGGAACTTATGTCGCTCAAGGAGCCTGCTTGCTTGGCTTCACGAAGGCGTCACCGTTACCATTACCCGCTTCATTAGCAGAATCGACGAACACATCAGAGCTCGATTTCATCTCGTTTCGAACAGGCCTGCCAGCACTGAATCTTTTTCCGACGAAAAAATGGGGCTCTATTTTGCAAAGTGTATGCATGGATTCCTCTATTGCTGAATTAGGTTATGGCGATCCGTCCGGTGATTTGGAATTGCGTCGTCTGCTATCTAAACAGCTGTGGATTTCAAGAGGAGTCGTCAGCAATCCCGAACAAATTATAATTACAAACGGTGCGGTACAGGCGCTTCAGCTGATCGTTAAGCTGCTGCTGAGAGACGGGGAAGATGTTTTAGTCGAAGATCCGTCCAATGTAGATTTAAAGACGATATTAACCTCTACAGGAGCCGCGCTACATGGCGTTCCCGTTGACGATTCCGGCCTATTAACCCACAAGCTTCCCGTAAACCTGCGGCCAAAATGCATCTATGTCACACCCTCTCATCAATTCCCGCTTGGCGGCATTTTACCGATACAAAGGCGGATTGAATTAGTTGAATACGCCCGCCAAAACGGCAGCTTTATCCTCGAAGATGATTATGACAGCGAATTCCGGTATGACGGCGCTCCTATCCATTCACTCCAAAGCTTATGTCCTAAGCAGGTTGTCTATATTGGAACCTTCAGCAAAATCATGTTCCCTTCGCTGCGAATCGGCTATATGATTGTCCCTGAACCGCTAATCGAGTCCTGTCGTCAGCTTAAGCGGCTGTCTGACTATCAAACGCCTATGATTGAGCAGCTCGCTTTGATTCGTTTCATGAACAGCGGATCGCTTAATGCTCATATTTTAAAAATGAAAAAGTTGTACAAAAAGAGACGCCAGCTGCTGCTTGATGCTTTACATGAGCAAATTACACTGCCTTACCACATATGTGGACGAGCAGCTGGTTTGCATTTGGTCGCTCAGTTTGAAGCGCAGCTGCCGGAAGATTTAATAAACCGGTTGGAAGCAGCGTCTGTATTTGCGGCCTTGCTGCCGAATAACCGGATGCTGCTTGGATACGGGCATTTGGATGATCAGCAAATTTATGAGGGCGTCCGGCGCATTGGTAAAGCCCTAATGAATTGAATCTCTCCAGCCGAGAAAAGCCGGCAACCCAAAGAAACCAGCTGCACCCGATTATCAGGTACAGCTGGTTTTCTTTGGGCTAACCTCTACTTCGGAGAAAGCACGTACTCGCTTCCGGCGCTCACCGTCCATGATACAAGCCCATCCTTGCTGAATACGTCTTTCACCTCACGGCCATCTTCCCTTACGATGAGCGGAATGCTGCTTTGCACGACGCAGCTATTAGCTGCGCCAGCACGTAGGCGTGCCTCAACAAGCAAACCATTTGACCAGCGGATGTCCACCTCGAAGCCTCCTCTTGCACGGAGACCTGTCACTTCTCCATGAGGCCATGCGTCCGGCAAAGCAGGCAATACATGCAGGCTGCCCGCATGGCATTGAAGCAGCATTTCCGTTATGCCTGCAGCGCCTCCGAAGTTGCCATCGATTTGGAACGGAGGATGATTATCAAACAGATTTGGCAGCGTGGAATGACTTAGTAGATCTTGCACATTCGCATACGCCTTCTCCCCGTCCTCGAGCCTTGCCCAGAAATTAATAATCCAAGCTCTACTCCAACCCGTGTGACCGCCGCCGCTTGCAAGCCGTTGATCTAGCGTTACTCTGGCAGCATTTGCCCATTCAGGTGTTCCTCTAACCGTAAAGCGCTTGCCCGGATGCAGGGCGAACAAATGCGAGATATGACGATGTCCCGGCTCCGCTTCCTCGTAATCCTCCATCCATTCTTGAATTTGCCCATGTTTGCCAATTGCAGGCTCCGGCAAACGGGCTCTCATATTGTGCCAAAGCTCCTGCTCCGATGAGTCGATGCCGAGCTTCTTCGCTGCTTCTGCGCAAGCCGTAAACAATTCATATAAAATTTGACTATCCATCGATGCACCGATGCATAACGTACCGGATTGTCCATTTGGCAATAAATAGGTATTCTCAGGAGATACAGAAGGATTCAATACGAGCAGACCATCCTCTGTTTCCGTCAAGAAATCCACAAAAAATTGTGCCGACTCCTTCAAGGTTGGATATATTTGCTCAAGAAAAGCATCATTAAGGCCATATTCATAATGCTCCCACATATGCAGGCAAAGCCAAGCCGCACCAAGCGTCCAATACGAGGCTGGCAAATAAATGTCTTGCGGAGCGGTATCGCCCCAAATGTCGGTATTATGATGAGCGACAAAACCTCCACAATCGTACATTGCTCTTGCGGTTATTCTGCCAGGTTCACGCATCCGTTCGATGAGATCAAATAACGGTTCATGGCATTCTGCTAGATTCCCCGCTTCTGCCGGCCAATAATTCATTTGCGTATTAATATTAATCGTATATTTGCTGTCCCATGGCGGCAGCATCTTCTCATTCCAAATGCCTTGCAAATTGGCAGGAAGCGAGCCCGGACGACTGCTTGAAATGAGCAAATAGCGGCCAAATTGATAATATAAGGCCATTAAGCCTACATCGGCGCTGCCTTCTTGAACTAGCTTTAAACGCTCATTTGTAGGTACATCGGCAGCATTCGAATGAGCAGCATCCGTTAAGCGTAGCTGTACCCGCTTTGACAATGAAGTGAAATCTTGAATATGACGCGATTTCAATTCATCATAGCTTATTAAGCCAGCTCGGACTCCTGCATCGACAGCATATGCCTCCGGATCAGCATGACGGAAAGAAGTTGCTGCGGTTAATAGAAGCGTTACGCTATTGGCGCCTTCCACGATGAGATGCTCGCCAATAATTGATACAAAGCCGCCATCCGCAACCGCGCGCAAAGAAGTTCGGAAATCAGATCCGCCTGAACCGCCGCACATGCCGCGCATCACGATCGTATTCTCGTCTGCTTTCACCAGCTCGTCATAGTAGCGATTACTGCCGCGCAGTAAACGGGCTGTAAAGCTAATGCTTCCCGGTTTATCTGCTGAGAATCTTGTAACTAGCGCTTCATCTGGGAAACTAGCAAATGTCTCACGGGCAAAATGTACTTCTCCTTTAGTAAAGGTTACACTTGCAATACCGTTGGTGATATCGAGAGCTCGGACATAATCTCGTACTTCTTCTTTCGAATCATATCTTATGTTTAGCTCTAAATCTCCAAGCGGCATATAGTGCCTCTGTGTCTCGGGAACGCCAGATAAAGCCATCGCAGATAAATCATGCGCTTCATGCAGTCTTCCCTCTCTCAGAAGCTCACGAATTTTCGGCAGATGTGGCAGCGCATCTGGATTGTTGCGATCACGCGGTCCGCCATACCATACGCTGTCTTCGTTCAGAGCAATTCGCTCACGTCTTATGCCCCCAAATACCATGCCACCGAGCTTACCATTGCCAACAGGCAGTGCTTCCTCCCAATTGGAGGCAGGCTCCTTATACCATAAGCGCGTTTCTTCAATCTGTGTCATCTTCCATTCCCCTTTTCATTCATCTATTATTTAAGAGAACAATCCATTACTATATTAATAATCCTTCAAAAAACATTGGATGGCGGTGCCGCAGGTGGATAGAACAAGTGAACAACATGCGTTATCTGAGCTGCTGCAGTCGCTGCAGCTAAAATTGCTTATGGCGCATAAAACGCAAGTCTCTCTCAATTGGGGAGAAACCAATTCTGTTCCCGAGTACAATAAGCTATATTTTATTTGCGAGGGGGAAGGTTGGATTCGCATTGGCAACGACGACTATTATCCTAAACCCGGTCAGCTGTTTCTCACGCCTGCGCATACAAAGATATCGTTCTCCTCTTTAAATCATCGTCCATACTTAAAGTATTGGTGCCATTTCAATATCATGGCAGGTCCCCTTGATCTTTTTCAGTGGATTGGGGTTCCTCTTTGCATCAACATTCAGGATACGAACAGCATGATGCGCTTGTTCCATGAGCTCATCGAATGGCATAAACAAGATTCAATTGTTGCCAGGCTCCGAGAAAAAGCTGTATTGCTGGAAATCATAAGCTGTTTTCTCGAATCCGTTCCAATTCGCGTGCTGCAGCACCGAACCGAAGAGATGAACCGTTTGAACGTCATACAGCAATATGTAGATAGTCGTCTTCATACGAGCATCAGCGTCGATCAAATGGCCGAAGCTGTTCATCTTCATCCCAACTATTTTAGTTCCTATTTCAAAAAACATTTCGGAATGCCTCCGCTTAAATACGTCAGCCGCAAACGAATAGATCGCGCCAAACAGCTCTTAACAACAACCTCTCGCAGTATTAAGGAGGTTGCCGATCAATCCGGTTTTAAAGAAACGAATCATTTCACGAAATTTTTCCGTAAAGAAACAAATCTAACCCCAACCGATTATCGAACAGCCTATTCGGAGAAGCGATCGTTTCAAGACGATAATTCAATTATAAAAGCGCATTCATAATGTGACGATGTAAGAAACTAAGGTATAAGGGTATAATTCTAAGGGTCTGCCTTCTAATGGCGAAAAAAAAAAGGACAAGCAGCTGTATCAGTCTGCTTTGTCCTATTTTTTTGCTGCTTAATGATGATAAGAAGAGATCATAGTCCAATCGGCATCCGTTAATTGATTGATTTGCCATACCGCAACACCACGCAGGCCAAACGCTTTCGCTAAACGTATTTTGGCTTCGATGCTTTGCGTATTCTCATACCAAAGTAGATGCGAGCCTCTATCGTCCTTAAACGTAATTTGATTCAAAAAGTACGGCAGCTGCATGACGGATTTGGTATCTGCAGCTGTTAAGCGACTTTCTACAGCAGCAATGGCTGGCGACCGGAAAAACTCTACAGTACCATCTGCCTTTGTAGTCCATTGGTTAGCCTGCTTAGAAATGCCTAGTTTCAGCTTAGCTGCTGGAATATACGAGAGTATATTTCGTACGGAATCACCAACAAGCGTAAGCGGCGCAGACGGCAATCCACTTTCCTCATGCGTAAATTCATAGGCCATCAATATAACTTCATCAGCCAGTTCGCCAATTTGTTTGTAATCATAACCTGCATAATAATAAGAAGGCGGTACAACTGCCGTAAGTGATATTTCACTGCTTAGTTCGGCCTTAATTGCGCGAAGCAGCTCAACGAAAGGCTGCTTATACTCAGCAGGTACCATGCCTTCAAAATCAATAGCCACTCGCTCAAAACCATACAATGGATTAGCGGCTGCCTCGACTACTGAACTAGCAAACGCTTTGCGAGCTTCAGCATCGATTATGAAATCACCAAGCTTCTGAAGCGTTGTATTCCCAAAGATCATTAGCGTCTTTGTAGAACCACTCGTTTCTGCCGCTGTCAGACTCTGCTTCCAGTCGCTTGGCGGCGACAAAAGAACGGATGCTTTGCCTGCTCCCTGATAGTCAAGCTTAGCCCAGTCAAAGATAACCTCATCTGCGGCGGCGAATCTATCCAGTTTTTTGTAAGGTCCACCTGCTGCAAAAAAAGCTGATACCTCAAGCTGGCGGATTTCGCTTTGGGAGCTGATCATCCGATCAACAATGGCCGCTGCCTCACGTCGTGATAACGACTTTTTCGGAAGAAACAAGCCTTTATTGTCCCCTTGCATAATGGAATCCGCGTATGTACGCAGCACGTACGGTGCAAGGTTTTTATCCACTTGATTCATATCGGCAAATGCGGCTTTCTCGCTAGCTTCCAGCCAGCCTGTATCTAACCATTGCTGTTTCTCATCTGCCGTTTTTCCTTGGAGCAGCGCAAAAGCCGTTAAAGCTGCTACTTCCTCACGCTTAATATTTTGACTCGGATTAAATTTCCCATTTACGATGAGCAAATCCAACCAACCAGCGTCATATGCGGGTTTAATAGAGGCATAAGACCAACGATCCTTGGCTACGTCGGAGAGTCCAGCAGACTTCTCTTTATCTATCACTGGTTTAACGGATTGGACTAGCAGCTTTACGAATGCTTCTCTCGTAAGTTCGGCACTTGGACGAAAGGTTCCATCCTCATATCCAGAAACAACTCCAAGTGCGACTAAACGATAAATAGATTCGGCTGCCCAATCCTTAACAGGCACATCACGATAGGGCTTTAATTGCGCATCATACGCAAACGCCTGCATGGCGTT
Source organism: Paenibacillus sp. MCAF9 (assembly GCF_052114265.1). Classification (NCBI taxonomy): domain Bacteria; kingdom Bacillati; phylum Bacillota; class Bacilli; order Caryophanales; family Paenibacillaceae; genus Paenibacillus; species Paenibacillus sp. MCAF9. The sequence goes on along the minus strand of NZ_JBFREL010000014.1, from coordinate 79,518 downwards.
TCCCAGCATAAACATCAGCAGGATTCCAATAATAACGGTTGTTTTCCCTTTGAACCTCACTACATCCTCTCCTTTATGAGCATAGCTCTCACTCTATCGATTATTCGATAGAATCATATCCTATATTCCATAAAAAGTCTAATAGACCCAACTTTTGGGCGGCGAAATCACCCTATCATTAACCCATTTTTCTTAAAATAGTTTTTAGTCTAGTTAAAAATGGTTATTCATCCAACCTTAAAAAAAGGTATAAACGTACACTAAACCATCAATAGGGAGGTGTCTTTAGTGAGCTGTTTGCGTAGAAAAAAGCGCTGCAAAAACGTACGTGTAATAGTATGCAGATCCAGAAAAAGAAAAAAACGCTGTAATAGAGTTGTTAAAAAGATTGTGAAGGTAACATGTCCTCCTCCTCAAGTAAATGTAACTGCTCCGGCAGGACCAACCGGACCTCAAGGACCCCAGGGTATTCCTGGTTCAGTAGGAACAACTGGTGCGACTGGCACTAATGGGGCACCTGGAGCTGCTGGCGCAACTGGCGCGACTGGCACTAATGGAGCACCTGGAGCTGCTGGCGCAACTGGCGCGACTGGCACTAATGGGGCACCTGGTATTACAGGTGCAACGGGTACTAATGGGACACCTGGTGCGACTGGTACTAACGGGGCAACTGGAGCTACAGGCGCAACTGGCGTAGCCGGAGGGGTATTAAGCTTCGCTGATTTTTTTGCATTGATGCCGCCTGATAATGCAGCAACAGTTGCTGTCGGTGCAGATGTAAGTTTCCCGCAAGATGGACCTACTAGCGGAACTAACATTACTCGTACTGGTGCTACTACGTTTAACTTAGCTGTAATTGGAACGTATCAGATTTTGTTTCAAGTAAGTGTGACCGAACCGGGGCAGCTGATTTTAACCGTTAATGGCGCTGATCTAGCTTATACAGTGGTTGGCCGAGCAACAGGTACTTCTCAAATTGTAGGGATGGCTCTTATACAAACGACTGTCATTAATTCAATACTCACCGTGCGAAACCCTGCGGGCAATTCCACGGCACTTACGATCACACCTCTCGCTGGAGGAACAAGACCTGTTTCAGCTCATCTTGTTATTACGCAAATCGCATAATCGCAAGCAGAATGACTGTTATTGAAACATCCAAAAGCATAAGAATGATGCAGTCTCAAAAGTAATAAGTACGCTAGACAGAGAGCACACTATGAACAAAAATGTTGGGAAACATGAAAAAATAGCGGTGGAGGACTATTCCTGTCCGCTATTTTTCTGTTTTGGTGTATAGCTGCTTGGTTAAGCAGATTGTAGGCAAGCGAAAGACACCCGACCTCTAGACTTACCTTAGGCAAGCCGCGAATCAGAAAACGCCGAAATCCCTGGTTATTCTTGACTGACCGTATACACTTCCGGATTCAATTATTCGTCTTACCGACAACGAACGCATCTTTGTCCTTGTTATTACTACTTTAGGTAAGCGAGTTTACACTTTTTCTTTATTTTGATGCTATTTTGAGATGTGTCCAACACCAATCTCCGCGATCTATGTCCAGCTATCCTGTACGATTGCAGGAACTTCGGCCTTTTTAGCTGTGTTGGAGAGTTATGTTGTATTTTCGCAATAACTTGCTATATGGTCTGTCATTTTAGCACTTTAAGAGCGCTTATATTGTAGGAAATACAATATAGCTACACGTAAATGTGAGAAAGATGCCGCTATCCTGCGAATATGCATGATAGAAAATAATGAAGAACAATGTAGAAGTACATATTTGCCTAATTAGAAAAGGGGTTATCCCAAAAGGGTAAATCGGTGTGAAAGAATCCCATAGTATGTGCAAAAGAACCTTCAAAACCACTATGAAAGTGAATCTGAAGGTTCTTTTTTTGCCAGCATATTACGTGAAGTGTGGGGGCTGTATGATTAGGAAATTCTTTAGGTACAGCCCCTTTTAAGTTTATATCGTTCCATTAGTTAAAAAACTTTTATTCTCTGCTTCCCATATCATCAATGATACGAGTTGCTTAATGGCTTCCATTCGGCCCTTGGTTTTCCGTTTGAGCGCCGCCCTTGCCTTGATTTTCTGATGGAGCTTTGTTGCTTTGGTTATTAGAGTTGCCTCCACCGATACCTTGGTTATTGCCTTGACCTCCGCCAATACCGCCACCTTTGCCACGGTTTTCTCCTTGGCCTCCGCCAATGCCGCCGCTTTTACCGCGGTTTTCTCCTTGGCCTCCGCCAATGCCGCCGCTTTTACCGCGGTTTTCTCCTTGGCCTCCGCCAAACCCGCCGCCTTTGCCACGATTTTCTCCTTGGCCTCCGCCAATGCCGCCGCTTTTGCCACGGTTTTCTCCTTGGCCTCCGCCAAATCCGCCGCCTTTGCCTTGGTTCTCACCATAACCTCTGCCAGCTCCGCCGCCTGCACCGCCACCAGCTCCGCCGCCTGCACCGCCACCAGCTCCGCCGCCTGCGCCACCACCAGCTCCGCCGCCTGCTCCGCCACCAGCTCCGCCGCCTGCACCGCCACCAGTTCCGCCGCCTCCGCCGCCTGCGCCACCACCAGCTCCGCCGCCTGCGCCACCACCTGCTCCGCCACCAGCTCCGCCGCCTGCACCGCCACCTGCACCGCCACCAGCTCCGCCGCCTGCGCCGCCACCAGCTCCGCCGCCTGCACCGCCATCAGCTCCGCCGCCTGCACCGCCGCCTGCACCGCCACCAGCTCCATTGCCAGCGCCTTTACCGTTGCCGAGTCCTTTTGCTTTACCTTTCCATTTTGCTTGCGTTTTTGCCTTCGTTGCTGCTTTCTTCTCCGAATAGGAATAAGAAATAGATTGTAGCGTTTTAGCATCTACGGCGCCTGTTGTAGGCAAGCCATGTGTTTTTTGATAATATTTTACGCCGCGCACTGTAGAAGGCCCATAACGACCGTCAATTTTACCAGAATAGCTGCCCAGGGATTTCAGCATGCCTTGAATAACATAGACATCTGGACCCTTAGCATTTTTGCCAATCGCTTGTCCAGTATGAGGCATACTGAACATCAATGTGATCGCGAGTAATGCAGCACCTATGTACCTTGCAGCAAACCTCCCAATCTTATTGCGTTGTTCATCCAATCCAATTGCCTTTTTATGTTGTTGCATGCAAAATACACCATCCTTTTTGATTCTTGAATTTAACTCCCCCCTTACTATCCCCAAATATTTAATTTCATTCCACACTGAATCAATAAAAAAAAGCGGATCGCTTATTTGCGCTCCGCTACTCTTCTACATCTTATTTGAAAATACTTATGCCAAACCGCCGAGCTTGCACGAAATTTGTGATGCAGCCGCTTTTACATATTGGATCACATTGGGAATTTCATTCTCGTTAAGCCGATGGATAGGTCCTGCTGCAGATAAGCTGGCTACGATTCGCTGCTGAGGATCAAAAATAGGGGCAGCAATTGCGAAAGCATCCGTATCCACCTCACCCAAAGTAAAGCAATAACCCGCTTCCCTAATACGATGCATTTCTTGCAAAAGCGATGGTTTGCCGGCATCTTCGCCAAAAAGCTTGCACATTTCTTCAATAACTTTGTCATTTTCATTAGCGAGCAGCGTTTTCCCTGAAGCGCCTGAATTAAGCGGCAATATTCTGCCATTTTCAATAGAAAGCCTAATCAAACGTTTACTCGTTACATTTTCGATACAAATGGCTTTGGAACCGGAGCGGACAAAAAGCACCGTCGTTTCATTCGTAAGTGCAGTGAGATCCTCCATTATCGGCCTCGCAATCGTAAGAAGCTCCTTCTCGATTTGCTGCGATAAGCTTCTTGCTAAATCAAAAATACGAAGACCTAAACCGATTTGTCCTCTGCCCTTGCGCTCTACGAAACCATTTTTTATAAGTGTTTGAATAAAACGATATGCGGTACTGTCGGGGATGCCTACCTTCTCCGCAATTTCACTAACCGTGAGCGTTGCACCCGATTCAGCGAGCACGAATAAAATATCGATAGCACGTCCTAATGTTTGAGTTCCATTCATCATTGCACCTCAAAATATTTACAATAGTAGTCAATTATAAGGATCAGTATATCATACCCTTTGTTCTCCGCGTGCTCTGCGCATCGTTGATTTTTCAACTTGCAGCAAAATCGTATTTGTAGATAAAGCTAATAACGATACGAGCAGCGTGCCCCATACCATTTTTGGCACAGAGTTTTGATATAAGCCTTCGAATAAAATACCGCCTAACCCGCCGGCATTAATCCACGCCGCTATGGTTGCTATACCTATTACCGATACCGATGCTATGCGAATGCCGCCAATAATGACAGGCAGTGCCAGCGGCAGCTCGATATGGACGAACAGCCTCCACTTGCCATAGCCCATTCCTTTGGCTGCTTCAATAATCGAAGGTTCAATCGATTGAAAGCCTGAAATGACATTTCGCACCAATATCAGCTGACTATATACCACTAATGCGATAATCGCCGGCTTGCTGCCAAGGCCAACTAGCGGAATAAGCAAAGCGAACATCCCGAGGCTTGGAATCGCATAGATAATGCCGAGTACGGACAAAATAGGAACGGAAATCCGCCGATGCCTCGACAGCCAATAACCTAATGGCAGCGCAATAACAAGTGCGATAAATAACGAAACAAAGGTGAGATAAATATGCTCCAGCAACGAGGTTAACAAATCATCATAATGGCGGGTTAAATAATCAAGCATTCCTCTCACCTGCCGTTCTGCAGCTTCAATTGCTCAAGCGTTATTTTGCCAATGATTTCATGTTCGGTATTTTCCACAGCAACATACGGTGCATTTTGCTGCAGCAGAATTTGAAGCGCCGACTTTAAACTATCACCAGCGGGCATACGGGGAATATCAGATCCAGCCGGTTCTTCCAGCGCAATCATTTTCTCATCTGCCCGAATCAGGTGAAGCTGTTGGAACAAATCATCGGCTTGAATCAGTTGCGATACGAAAGCATTACTCGGCTTGGACATGATGGCAAGAGGCGTATCATACTGCTGGATCGTCCCTTCGTTCATCACGATCATATGATCGCCGAGCTTCATCGCCTCTTCCACGTCATGCGTCACAAACAATACGGTTTTGCCAAGCTCTTGTTGTATTTGCTTAAAATCATCCTGCAGCTTTGTACGCGTAATAGCGTCAATCGCTCCAAACGGTTCATCCATCAGCAATATAGCTGGATCACCTGCCATCGCTCTAGCAATCCCTACACGCTGCTGCTGTCCACCTGACAGCTGCCGCGGATAAAGCTTCTTATAGCTTGCAGGCAAATGAACAAGATCCATTAAATAATCGATTCTCTCCGCTGTTTTTTGGCGTTCCCAGCCTAGTATATTGGGGACCGTTGCAATATTTTGTTCAATCGACAAATGCGGAAACAACCCTACCTGCTGGATTACATAACCGATGCTTCGGCGAAGCTCCGTCACGGGCAAGCTGCGAATGTCTTTGCCAAATATCGAAATCGTGCCTGCGGTCGGTTCAATAATTCGGTTTACCATTTTTAGCAAGGTCGTTTTGCCGCAGCCTGAAGCACCCAGTATCGTAACAAAGGAGCCTTGCGGAATAATAAGGCTCGTTTCATTAACGGAGGGATTCGCAGACTTTGGAAATGTTTTGGACACCTGCTCAAAAATAATGGCCTCTTTGCTCATTTTATATCAACTCCTGTAGGAAGGGGGCTTCCCCAAAATGGAGAAACCCCGCTGCATTTAATTATGAATTATTTTTTCAATAAACCTTGCTCTTCCAAAAATGCCTTCGCTACATCCGCGTATTCTTTCTTGTCGATATCCACTTGCGCGTTCAGCTTCTGAACAGTTGTGTTATCCAGCTTTGCAGAAATTTTGTTCAACACTTTAGCAATTTCAGGGTCCTTCTCGTTCAGCTCGCCACGAAGCACTGGAGCTACGAAGTAAGGAGGCCAAAACTTCTTATCATCCTCAAGCAATACAAGATCCGGGTTCGTCAAATCGCCATCTGTCGTGAAGCCAACTGTTACATCCGCTTCGCCATCTAGTGTTACGCGATATTTGATGCCGTAATCAAACAGCTTGATGCTTTTGAAGTTCATTTTACCGTAGAAAGTATTTAGTCCCTTTAATCCGTCTTCGCGCTCTTCAAACTCAGGAACAGCAGCGAGGTTAAGCTCAGGAGCTAATTTCACCAAATCTGATATTTTGTAAAGATTATATTTTTCAGCAATTTTCTTTGTTGTAACGAGACCTTGTGAATCGTTTGCGTTTGTTGGCTCCAGCCAAACCAGGTTGAATTTCTCTTTGTAGCCTTTTGCTACAGTATCATATACGGTTTTGGCATCGGAGTTTGGCGGCAATTCCAATACGTTGATTAAGCCTGTTCCTGTATACTCCGGATAAAAGTCGATGTCGCCTTTTTTGAGCGCTTCATGGGCAACGAGTGTGCCGCCAAGATTGAGCTTACGATCTACCTTGTAACCTACGTCCTCAAGTGCCAGTGCGTACATTTCACCCAAAATCAATGATTCCGTAAAGTTTTTCGAGCCGACTTTAATCTTTTCTTTGCCTGAACCTCCCTTAGAAGAACAAGCGCTAATAACGAGTACCACACTTATAATCAACAATGCCAAGCTTACCCAATTCTTTTTCATCTGAATTTTCCCCTTTCATTATACACGCTGATATTTGGTTACTGCTCTTTCAATTCCAGCAAATCCGATCTCCGATAAAATAGCTAGCAGCGCTACCGGCAGCGCCCCGACAAGCAGCAATGAGAATTTGTACATGCCAAGACCGTTGATAATATACGTTCCCAGCCCGCCTCCTCCGATGAATGCGGCCAATGTTGCACTGGCGATAACTTCTACGGCGGCTGTTTTTAGTCCTGACAGCAGCAGCGGAGCAGCTAACGGCAGCTCGATTTTCCGCATAATCATTTTCTCTCCCATACCAAGGCCTGAAGCAGCTTCAATAATCGCCGGCTCAATACCTCTAAAGCCCATGTATGTATTAATGAGAATAGGCGGACAAGCAAGCAGCGTTAATGCAACTAATGCCGGTGCAAAGCCAGTTCCCATGATCGGTAAAATAATGACTAAAACCGCAAGGCTTGGGATGACTCGCAAGGAGTTGAATAGCCCCATAATCGGACCGGTCAGCCACTCTTTCTTGGCACATAATATACCGAGCGGCACACATACGACGAAAGCAATAAGGAGCGCGTAGAGACTTATGCTTAAATGCACCTTGACCGCTTCCAAAAATCTGTCGCTGTTAGCATTCACATATTCATAAGCTTCGAGGAACACATTCACTCGTTTGTCATCCTCCTTCCCTTATGTATTATCACTAAACAATAACTTGTTACCACTATTATTAAACTTTATACCCCATTATGTCAATCGGAATTATTAATTTACATCATTTCCTAGCTGAATAAGGGTTTGCAACAGTACATTTGCTCCTGCTTCACAGTCCTCACGGCTGCTCCATTCAAGTGGATGATGACTGATGCCATCCTTTGAACGTACCAAGATGAGCCCCATTTCCGTTAATTCACTCATGACCACCGCATCATGACCTGCGCCGCAAATCATATACTCCGCAGGCAAACCTGCATCCTCACAGCTATCTGCAATCACTTTTGTAATATACTCCGACGTTTGAACAGGCACAGCAGCATCTAATATCCGGATAGCGTAAGTCAGCCCTCTTGCTGCAGTAAGGCGTGACAACTCGCCTTTTATCGCAGCCTCCAGCTTATTGAGCGACTCCAAGGATTCATGCCGCACATCGAGTGTAAACACCGCTTCACCCGGAATTACGTTGATTGCGGCTGGCGCAAGCTTAAACGTCCCTGTTGTTACGACGCCCCCATACTTCACTGCGATTTGTTCCACAGCTAGCACAACCTCTGCTGCTGCAGGCATAGGGTCCTGTCTTAACTTCATGGGCGTTGTTCCTGCATGGTCCGCTCGTCCATGAATGGTCACTTCGAACCAGCGATGTCCATAAATCGCTGTTGCAATGCCAACCGCTTTATTCAGCTCTTCCAGAACTCGTCCTTGCTCAATATGAAGCTCAACATAGGCATGAATGGCTTCTGATCTGCGACTTGCAAGAGCTGCTTGATCAGGGTTCAAGCCGCCATGCTCCATCGCTTCGCGAAGCGACATGCCGGAAGAATCCATAAGATCCAGCCACTTTTCATCCCAAGTATTTGCCATCGCACGGCTTCCCAAATAGCCGGCTCCAAAGCGCACGCCCTCTTCGTCCGTAAAGCAAATGACCTCGAAAGGTCTATCATGCCTGATTGACTGCTCCTTGATCGTTCGCAAAACCTCAATACCCCCAAGTACACCGAGCGCTCCATCGAATTGGCCTGCTTGAATGACCGTATCGATATGAGAGCCCGTCACTACAGCTCCTGCCCGCGGCTCCTCCCCCTCCAATCGCCCAATTAGATTGCCCGCTTCATCCTGCCTGACTTCTAGTCCCGCTGCTTTCATTTCACTGATAATAAATTGCCTCGCTATAAATTCCTCATTGCTGAGCGATAGCCGTGTTACACCGCCGTTTGGATCTGCGCCGATTAAACCCAAAGCTTGAATCGAATCCCATAACCGTTTACCGTTGACCTGCACATGCTGAGTCTTAGCCATCATGCCACCCGCTTAAATCCTCCTTATCAAAATAAAGCAATGCGGCGGCTAGAGCCTGCGTACCCGCAGCAATATCATCCTCATCGGTCCATTCCTCGGGACAATGGCTTCTGCCATCCTTGCTAGGAACAAAGATCATGCCGATTGGCGCAATGCGCGCAAGCTGGTTCGCATCATGCCCCGCCCCGCTTGCGAGGTGAATAGCTGGAGCAACAGAAGCACAGGCTGCAAGCACTCCACCCAGCACAGACTTTTTGACAATGACGGAATCTGACTTCGACAGCAGCTCAAGCGACAAACGAAGGCCTCGCCTTGCAGCAATCTGGATCGTCTCCGCAGCAAAAGCGGCGTAAACCGCGTCAGCCACCGTACGATCAAGTGAGCGGATTTCAAGCTCAAACCGAACGAGGCCGGGCACAACATTGGATGCATTCGGCTCATTCGTCACTTTGCCGATCGTGCCTACGGCTACGCTTGCATGATCGTTGCAGTGACGTTCAAATGCTAAACCAATCTCGCAAAAGCCTGCCAGCGCATCACTCCGAAGCGTCATCGGCGTCGTCCCTGCATGATTTGGCGCACCTTTGAGCGTGACACGATAGCGATGAATACCTACGATACCGAGCACCGCCCCAAGTTGATGGCCTGATTGCTCAAGCACCGGACCTTGCTCGATATGAAGCTCAAGGTAGAGCGCTACATCACCCAGCTGCCTCGCCTCACTCATCAGCCGTTCGACATTTCCCCCTTGTTGATTAATCGCATCGCTAAGCTTCAGCCCAGTATCGTCGCGAAGCTCCAGCATCGCTTCAGGCAAATTGCCGACCATCCCCCTGCTCCCAATCGTGGAGATGCCAAACTCACTCGGCTCCTCTGCCGTGAAATCGACAATTTGCAGCGGATGCCGAAGCTGCGTTCTTGTTTGTTGAAGCAAACGGGCGATTTCTATGCCGGCCAGCACTCCTATGATTCCATCAAACCGCCCGCCGCCAGTAACGGTATCCGTATGGGAGCCAATCATGATAGGCGCTAAATTCGGATCGCTGCCAGGCAAGCTGCCTATCAAATTTGAAGCTGCATCCAGCGAAACAGACAGTCCCGCTTCCTCCATTTTCTCGGTCAGCCAGCGCCTGCCGTCAGCATACTGCTTCGTAAATGGACGACGCGTCCAACCGGGTTTAGATGGATCAACAAACATCGATAGATGTTCAATATCAGACATCATTCGAGATACACTTGGCACCAGTCTATCCATTTTGCTACCCATCCCATTCATTCCTCTCTCGCAAAATGATTAAGCAAGATGCTCTGCTTTAATAAATTCGCCATGACCCGCCTTGCCGGTAACAGCTCCCGCTTCATACACAAGCGTTCCCCTTACGAGCGTGTGCGTTACTTTTCCTTGCATACTCATTCCGTTATAAGCACTCCAGCCAGCGCTCGATTGAAGCTCACGCTCATCTAGCGTCCAAGCTGCAGCAGGATCGATAATCGCGATATCGGCATCGTAACCTTCAGTTAATCTGCCTTTGCGATGACCAAGCCCAAATACGTCAGCAGGCCTTTGACTGATCAGCCTGACCATGTCGGTAAGCGCCAATTTTCCTTTCGCCACTCCCTCGCTGTAAATAATCGGAAGCAAATGCTCTACTCCGGGAGCACCTGAAGCATTATTAAAAATATCCTCGTCTGATTTACGCCCAATTAGCCACGGAGCATGATCGGAAGTAATCATATCGATCGATCCTGTTTTCAATAGGTCCCATAAATCCTCTTTATCCTGCTTCGTGCGAAGCGGTGGATTGATTTTACCTTTCGCCTGCAAACGCGGCATATCTTCTTCACTTAGCGTCAAATAGTGGGTACAGGTTTCCGCAGTGACTTTCGCTCCAATTGAACGGAAATAGTCCACCAGCTGAAAAATACGTGGATACGTACAATGATATAAATGCAGTTTGACTCCTGTCTCATAAGCAAGCTCCATAGCGGTCAGCGCTGCTGCTGATTCACTTACTTTCGGTCTGCTCCAGCCATGCGAACGTGGATCTGCGCCTTGGGAGCGATATTTATCAATATATCTGCGGACGATCTCATCGTTTTCCGCATGCACGCCAACCGGACAACCTGTTTCAGCAATAACCGCAAACGAATCAAGCAATTGTCCGTCATCTATTCGCGGAAAGCGGAAGGAATCTGTATTAAACATCGACACTTTAAAGCCGCATGCACCGGCCTCGGCAAGCTGGCGGATATGGTCATAACCGTCTTGCTTATGAATCGTAACAAGCATCGCCATATCAACTATAGATTGCTGCTCCAGCTGCTGTTTTTTTTCCTCGAAAGCAGGAAGCGTGCAGATCATCCCCGTCGCATCATAAGGCATTTCAATAATCGTCGTTACGCCTCCGGCAGCTGCAGCCGCACTCGCTGTGTAAAACCCTTCGTCAAGCGAGCTGTAACAATGGACATGAGCGTCGACTGCACCAGGCAGCACATAGCTGCCTTCGGCATTAATTATTTCTGTTGTGTCAGACATGTCTGTGTCGTCTCTATCACCAATACGAACAATTTTACCGTCCTTGATTCCAACTGCGGAATGGTATGCGACGCCCCCTGGAAGTACGAGATTTCCATAAATGACGAGATCATAGCTGTTATTCACCATTTGCTCCTCCTTCGAATTGAATGCCGCTGCGAATAAGCTCATACATAGCAGAAATATCTGGGGTTAGCGGACGATCTTCCGTCAACATAGGCACTGCACTGCGAATTTGTGAATAAACAGCGGCCGAGCCTCTGCCTAATTCAGCTTGTATGCCGCGTAAATCAATGGCTTGGGCTGCATGCAGCGCTTCCATCCCTATAATGTAGGTTAAGCGATCGATAATGTCTTCGAGCTTACGAATGACGAGCGGTGTATTGTTTGCATGATCCTCCATATCGCCTGCCAGCGATAAATAATCAGCAGATACCGGATTAGAAAGCAAGCGGATCTCCGCATCAAGGGAGGTGTATGTTTTTTGAAGCGTTCCGAAAGCGATAGACTCTGGATTCGGGGCTAGAAACCTCTCCAGACCGGTAAAGGATGGCGTTCCGAGCTTAAGTGATCTGTAGCAGCTTATTTTCGATACATGACTTAGCGCAATCGCAACCATCTCAAACGCCACGGTCCATGAGGTTACGTCAAAGTTTGAGGAGGGCACTACTCTTCTTTCATCTATTAATACACAAGGATTATCATCAGAACCGTTTAATTGAATGAGCAGCAGCCTTGTCGCATAAGCAAGCGCATCACGAGCTGCGCCATGTACATGGCAAGCACTGCGAAAGCTGAGCGGATCTTGAATTTTATCGTTTTTACTTGACTGCTGCAGCGTTCCTCCTTGCAAATAACTTCTCACATTTGCCGCGCTTGCTGCAGCTCCCTCGAATGGCCTTACCTCAAATAACGCCGGATCAAGCGGATTCATGCATCCCCGAAGCGCTTCAAGCGACAATGCAAAAATAGCATCTGCCGTACCGAGCAGCTTTAAAGCTGCTGCTGCTGCCAGTGCACCAGTGCCCGCGGACAGCGCATTGGAGCTTACAATTGCCAGTGCATCCTTTGGCCCCAGCTTCACAGGAGTAATCTCCGCAGCTTGAAAAGCCGTTTCCGCGCTCATCATCTGGCCTTTGTAATTCACATTTCCTTCTCCCATCATCGTTAAGCCGATATGAGACAAAACCGAGATGTCGCCTGCGCCAACAGATCCTCGAAGCGGAATGATCGGATGGATAGCTGCGTTAAGCAAATCCTGATACATGAGTACGACCGCAGGCTGCACACCTGTACAACCAATAAGCAATGAATTCAGCCTGGCAACGAGCACGGCCCGCACCTGCTGCTCAGAAGCAGCAGGCGCAATAGCCGCCGAATGGGAATAAATAAGATTGCGGTTAAACTGTTCATACATCTCCGTTGTAATGGTTCGATCTTTATTAAGACCTACGCCGCGGTTTAGCCCATAGATCGGAATGCCTTCGGCGGCAAGCTCATGAATGAGAACATGAGCCTCCTCTACTCGCTTTAATGCATGCTGCGAGCACTCCACGCGATAACCTTCCAATGCAATTTGCTCAAGCTCGCGAATCGTGAGCGCATTGCCATCAAGCGTAACCACCCGTTCGGACGACTGTGTATCCTCCAAACCGATACCATCTATAACTTCATTCATAACAGGCACCTTCTTAGTAGATATCGATAAATTAGAATAATCGTGCTAGACAATACCCTTCAAGCCATACTCAGCAAGCGGTATGCCAAGCGCCTTTTCCACTTCTGGATATACGGTAGCGTCTTTCACACTGGAGCTTAAAGGCACATATTGCTTGTCGATTGCAAACAATGCGATCTCCATGCCTTCCTTCACGCCGCCTACGCTGATCGGCAGACCTGTTGCTGCTTCAAAGGTCGTAATGACATCCGGATAAGTTGTAAGTCGTTTACCATCAGCATCATCCACTGCCATATATTCATTCATGACATGCATCGTCAGTTGACCGCCTGATCCATCCGCCATTGTAATGGTGCCAATATCGAAAGCGCCTGAATAATGAACGTCCTTTTTCAAAACGACACCGCGACCGATGATCTGTCCATTTGTTTTGCTGCAAACCGTTTCCATAATCGCTTCCGCGCCGTTCGGCTCAGCCTCGATCATCGCATAACCTAGCTCAAGCGCTAACGAAATGCCGCCAATTGCTGCATGCTCCTTCACATAAGATGCTGGAATCGGATGGCGAGCAGAAGCGATAAATCCTCCCGACATATCTGCAGCTGTCCGCAATATATTCGATGTCTTAGCTGGCGTGCCTTTTACAACGAGCTCCAAATAAGAACCCGTATCTCTGCGTCCGCCTACAACGACCTGAATCGTTTCATAATCGGTGCGGGAAGCAAGGCCCATCGAACCCATCTTGCCTGTTGGATGCGCACGAATATCACCAGTCGCATCAACGACAACCAATCCGAGCGCTGCAGCTGGAAGCCAGCCATTAATGGTGCTCGACATGCCGTTTTGCGGTGTCATAACCCCCACAACCTTGCCGTCATAGTTGTCCATCAGCAGTTGAACAGCCTTAATATAATCAATGCCCCACATTTCCCAGTCATTGCCCGCTGGAGCGCCAATCGCCGTCGCTGTCACAATAATGGCATCATCAGGCAGCTCATCAACCGAAACCAGCTTTGGTCTAGCAATACCCACTGCTGCTCCTCCAATCTCAAGGCCATGATCAACCCAGCCTCCGCCTCCGGATGCGAATACTGCCCCTCCTCTTACTGCTGCTTTTACATCCTCTATCGTTAATTCACGCATCATGCATTCTCCTTTCGATTCGTATCAATTCGTCGTATTCCCTTTTTGCTTACTTCATCCAGCGCTTCCTCATAACCAGCGTCAGCGTATCGCAGTACGCCAAGGCCTGTGTCATTGTCTAGCGTCGTTTTTAATCGAAGCTCTGCATCGGATGTGCCATCTGCAACGAGCGTGACACCTGCGCTTGTCATATATCCGCTGTAGCCGCCGCCTCCGGAATGTATCGCTACAAGATCAGCCATCGATGAACAGTTAATCATCGCATTAAGCAGAGGCCAATCCGATATTGCATCGCTGCCATCCTTCATGTTCTCCGTCATAATATTCGGGTGAGCCATTGATCCCGCATCGAGGTGATCACGCGAGAAAGCAATGGGACCGCTTAGCTCGCCAGCTTGAACCATGGCATTAACCGCTAGTGCCAGCTTCGTCCGATCGCCATGACCGAACCAGCCAATGCGTGCAGGCAAGCCCTCGACCGGAACATACTGATTTGCTAAGCGAATCCAATTCACTACAACCTCGTTATCGCTGAAATGCTCCAAAATGTATTGATCAATCTTGCGAATGTCACTAACCTCACCACTCAAAGCGACCCAGCGGAACGGCCCAATCGCACGAGAAAACAACGGTCTTAGAAACGCTTCGGTAAACACAGGAATATCAAAAGCATTTGTAACTCCATTTTGTACAGCCTGCGAACGAATATTGTTGCCATTGTCAAAAACGACTGCACCTCTGCGCTGAAACTCCAGCATCGCCTCAACTTCTAATGCGATAGAAGCTCTTGCATCCGCTTGAAGCTGATCCGGTTTTGTTCTGCGCAGCTCAGCAACCTTATCTAAACTGTAGCCTGAAGGAATATAACCGTACATGAGATCATGCGCCGACGTTTGATCGGTTACAACGTCAGGCTGAATGCCTCTGCGAATCAGTTCAGGATAAATATCGGCTGCGTTGCCAAGAAGACCGACTGACAAGCTCTCCTTATTCGCACAAGCTGCTTGAATCCATTCCAAAGCCTCATCCAAGCTTGCCGTTTTTTTCTGCAAATAGCCGACCTCGATACGTTTGTCGATTCTAGCCTCGGACACTTCTACGCATAAAATAACGGCACCCGCCATCGTTCCTGCAAGCGGCTGGGCGCCGCCCATTCCTCCGAGACCGGCTGTCAAAATAAACTTCCCAGCCAGATTGCCGTCGTAATGCATTCTAGCTATCGATTGAAAAATCTCATAGGTTCCTTGTATGACTCCTTGTGAACCGATATATTGCCAAGCTGCCGCGGTCAAACCGCCCCAAACGATTAATCCCTGCTCTTGATATTTATAGAAATTGTCGCTCGTTGCCCATTTGCCAACAATGTTGCAATTCGCCATTACAACAATTGGAGCGTACTTATGCGTTCTCATAATGCCGATTGGCTTGCCTGATTGAATGACCAGCGTCTCATCTTCCTCTAACGATTTGAGCGTGCTGACAATGGCATGATAGGAGTCCCAATTACGCGCCGCTTTGGCAAGGGCAGCATAGACAGTAAGCTCTTGTTGGTTTTCGCCATTTTCAAGAACATTCTCAAGCATTCGCAGCAGCGCTTCCTGCCTCCAGCCTTTGCAACGCAGTTCAATGCCTCTGGCAGCTACAATTCGATCCATATTCGATTCTCCTTATTATCATTATTCAATAATTAGTTTCTATTAATCAATAAATTAACAAACGTTTCCTCTCTAGTCAATACAAAAAAACAAGTTTACGTCAGTTTAAGTAACGCACTAGGAATAAGATGCTTTATAAATATAAAGGTTACCTCATTTTTCGCAAAATAGAACCTGTAAACTAAACCCATCAATCGGTTTCGTATGTGGCTGAAAGTTTGCTGAAAGAACGAGTAAACAGATGCATCTTTTTCTAAAAAGACAGATAATAGAGGGGTAAGCTGCGAAAGGGGAATTTGAAATGGTGTCCTTGAAAGGGATTAAAATATTGCTTGTGGATGATGAACCAAATATCGTGCAATTTCTGGAGCTCGGTCTAATTAACGAAGGATTTGATCTTCGGTTCGCCTATGACGGGGAATCCGCTTTGCAGGAAGCGAGTACCTTTCAGCCCCATGTCGTCATCCTCGATGTGATGATGCCCGGGCTGAACGGATTTGAAGTATGCGAGGCATTAAGGGCTACCGGCGATAATATCGCTATTATTATGCTGACAGCAAAAGATGAGATTGAGGATCGTGTCAAAGGCTTAACCCTTGGAGCTGACGACTATTTGGTGAAGCCCTTCAGCTTCAGCGAGCTGCTTGCCCGCATAGGTGCAAGACTGCGGAATCAGTTTCCTAATTTGCTTGGCGAAGCTGTGTATGGACCGTTCCGGCTCGATGACCGCCGCAAAGAACTCATTTATATGGAACAGGTTCTTGAGCTGTCTCCTACCGAATATGAGCTGCTAAGGTTTATCATTCTAAATCATGGTGTCGTGCTTAGTAAATCACTCATTTTGGATAAAGTATGGGGATATCAATTCGGTGGAGAAGAAAATATTGTCGAGGTGTATATCCGCTCGCTTCGCGACAAATTGGACGACAAGGAGCATCGCCTCATTCGAACACTCCGCGGGGCCGGCTATCGGATGGATCTGCCATGACGCGTATTAAAACGTCAGACGTCACTCGTTTCTTTGCTCCACGTTCACTAAAATATCAATTATTATATCGGTCGCTGCTTATACTAGCGGCTTTGTTTCTATTAATTGGCGTGCTTCAATACTTCATTATGAAGGACTTTATTTTTCAAAATAAAGCCGATGCCTTAAATGCTCAAATCATGTCGATGCCCATGGATTGGTTTATGGATGGGAAGGATACGAATAACCACCCTGAAACGAGCAATCAGGGTGATCCCGCTAATCCGGCTGAACGGCCGCAGCGAGATCGACGCGACTCGCCCATGTTCTATCAACCGGGCTTGTCTATCGTCCTGATTGATCCAAACGGTGTCACGGTTGACGTATCGAAGGATAATAACCTTAACGCCCCGCCTTTATCAACGGGCGAATATGAGCAAATTAGAAATCAGCTTAAAGCGCATAAGCAAATTGGCTATAAAATCTTGAACAATGCCGAAGGCATCGAGCAGCTAGCCGTCTTCCGTATGGCTGGACCGCCAGGCAGAGCCGAAGGCCTCATTCAAGTGAGCACCGAAACCGATTCACTCAAGCAGCTGCTCATGACACAGCTTGCCATATTCGCTGGTTTATCTGTCCTTGCACTTGCAGCAGGGCTCGCGCTTTATTTGCCGCTGCTTCGGCGTACGCTTCGTCCTTTATCTCGCGTCGTTGTGGCAGCGCAGCAAACCGATGCAGGCAGCTTAACGAAACGAATTCCCGCCAGCCAAGGACAAGAGGAAATCGATCGTTTATCCGATGCGTTTAATGGCATGCTTGAGCGACTCGATCATTCCTTCGAGGCGGAACGGAAAACAACTGAAAAAATGCGGCGTTTCGTAGCGGACGCCTCCCATGAGCTGCGTACGCCGCTTACTTCGATTCACGGATTTCTAGAAGTGCTGCTGCGCGGAGCGGCCTCGAATCCGGAGCAACTCGCGCGCGCGCTTAACAGCATGTTTCTTGAATCCAATCGTATCAACAAGCTGGTCGAGGATTTACTCTTGCTGGCGAAGCTTGATCAAGACCCGCAGCTGCAGCTGGCCGAAACAAAGCTGGATGCGCTTCTGCTCGAGATGGAACCTCAATTACAATTGATTGCTGGCAATCGCACAGTAGAGCTGCTTCTCACTCCTCATGTGAGCGGTCAGTTCCATGCGGATAAGCTGAAACAGGTGGTGCTCAATTTATTTTTCAACGCGGTGCAGCACACCGATTCGGAGACAGGCGTGATCAGCATCACGCTTGCTTCGTACAATAATCAAGCTGAAATACGCGTTGCCGACAATGGAACAGGGATTGAGGCCGTGCATCTGCCGCATTTGTTTGAGCGCTTTTATCGAAACGAATCATCCCGAACGCGAAAGATGGGCGGCGCAGGTCTCGGGCTTGCCATTACGAAATCGATTGTAGATGCTCATAGAGGTACAATTACAGTAGACAGTTTGCCCGGTGCAGGAACAACCTTCCGCATTTTGCTCCCAACCACCCCGCGCCAGCCGGCCGATATGCAATATTAACTTAGAAAAAAACAGGAAGAGGCAGTCTCAAAAGTAGATTTTCTACTTTTGAGACTGCCTCTTCTTCATGATTTATTATTTATTCCGCAGACTGCATCTCTGCTAATGCTCGCTGAGCTAATCCGTTTAATGTAATGTCATCCATCGGCGGATTATGCAAGCCTGCGCGAACATCACGGTACATCCGCTCCAGCGGAAGCGTGCGAGACAAGCTGCTTCCCCCCACTATTCTCATGGCAAGATCAACGATACGAACGGCTGAATTGGTCGCCACATATTTAGCGAGGCCCAGCTCTGGCTTTAATCCGCTCCGTCCCTCCGGTTCCCGGTCCCAGCGATCGGCGATGCTGTAGAGTAAGGTGCGAGCCGTTATTAGCTCCGCTTCCATTTCGCCAATTTGCCGCTGGATCGTTGGCAGTTCGGATATCGGGCCTGGCAAACTGTTAGGCCGATAGTTTTGGGCAAAGTGAATTGCAAAATCACGTGCCGCATGTGCAATGCCGATATAACAGGCAGGAATATGAAGCAGCGTTCCGCCATCGAAGGCCGTCCCGCCTTTACGATTAATTTCTGCGCCTTCAAGCGTACCGCTGTCTGGCACGAATACTTGATTCAACAGGAGGTCATGGCTCCCTGTTGCCCGCATGCCGAGTGTATCCCATGTTTCCTCAATACTTATGCCTGCACCCATTGGAATTAAAAACTCGCTTGCACGATTTTCTTCTTCCATCCATGCAGATATGGTGAAATAAGACACATCAGGACTAAGCGTGCTATAGGTCTTGCGCCCGTTAATAAGGAAACCTCCAGCCGTTCTTATCGCTGTAGTTTCCGGCTTGCCGCCTCTGCTTGGGCTTCCAGTTGCTCGCTCGCTTGCATAATGATTTATTGTGGCGCCTTTGCTTACAACCTCCTTGCAAAAGCTGGCGTATAAAGCTTCGGGCCATGGACGGCTTATCCGCATTTGCATTACCTGCCCCAGATGCCAGCCCGCGGCGAGCGCCGTTGAACCGTCACCGCGGGCCAAATGATCCTGCGCTAGTACAAATTCATACAATGACGCTTCATCCCCGCCATATTGCTTCGGCACAGTAAGCTTCAAATAACCGCACTCCCGCATATCGGCAAAGTTGTCATGTGGAAAAGAGCCTTCCCTATCATGCTTAGCTGATCTTCCTGCAAACTTGCTCGCCAGCTGATCCGCTGTCGCCGCGATTTCCGCTTCGCGCTCATTGCGAACGAACCGATCCTTTTCGATTTTCACCTGCATAAAGCTGTCCAGCCTCCTATCCACACTTTCATATCTGTATAGCAATCTTTCCTTTCAGTTTACACCCATCCTGCCAAAATAAAAATGAAAAAAGGATTAAATTGCTTAGGTTATCTAAGCAACTAATCCTTTGTAGAGTCGTCTATTACTATATACATGATATGGAGGGCTTTCAGATGAAAAAAACTACTATTGCATTATTATCTCTTATGTTGTCTGCCAGTATATTTTCAGTTAATCACATTCATGCAGAAGCAGCAAATCAGCCATTCGTAATAGAGGGAAAAGTGGTTCAGGGACGCACTTTAGTTCCAGTACGCTATGTTGCTGCAGGGTTAGGAGCTGTGGTTAATTGGAACCAACAGTCCAAAACGGTAACCATTCTTAACGGAAAAACCGAGGTTATGCTCAAAATTAATTCAAATAAAGTGATGCAAAATGGAACTGAAATCACGATTGATGTTCCTGCTCAAATAACCAAAGGGGTTACATACGTCCCCATTCGCTTTATCTCACAAAGCTTAGGCGGTACTATTTCTTGGGATGCTAAAAGTAGAGTAGCCGACATTTCTTTAGGCGACAAACAAGTTAGAATTACTACAGAGTCTACTTTTAACTTGTCTACAATCCCGCAAGAACATATTAATACGCTGATCCAAAAAGCGAACGAAGCGACTAATCTATCATCCTATTCACAAATTAGAGCCCATTTTAAATCCAATTTTACTGGGACATTCATTAATAAAATCATCAAACAAAATGGGCTAGAGTTCAACGTTCCATTCACAGGTACAGCATACAGTCATTCCGAAGGAAAGGAAGGATATATCAATCAATATGAATCCCCCTTAAATGCTGGAGGCATGATTGTCGAGCGAAGAATCATCCTTAAACAAATTCAAAATACATGGATGGTCGACGATATTATTTTCTCAAGCTCGGCACCTTAAACAAGCATAAACCCAGCAATTTTTCATTCTATACGCAACCAGCACAGCATCGGCTGCATTATAAAGCTCACCACTGAGCATTTTCTCTTTTTCTGTCTTCATTTGGTACCACTCCTGGTTGTTGTTTCAATTGTAAGCAGAAATACGGTTTGTCTGGTCACTACATTCGTTTACTTTCTTGTTCCTGAAATCATCAGGCCTAAACCAAGCTTCTGTAATCCATACAAATAATCTTGTTTCCAGTCGCTCACAGTAAGCTCCGGCAAATGTTCTTTAGGAATATAAGCTGCGCTTCTTAATGTTATTTGGTCGGTTATTTGCTTATTTATTTCATCATTGGAGAAAATAATCGTGTGCGGGTTTATTGTAGCTGTAAATGAGGCTACCAACCGACTAATCGCATCAATCTTTTTTTCATCATGAACCAATGCAGTTTCTGTTCCATCCCCGTTATTCAGGGCTTGTACAAAATTTCGGTCATCATACTGAGGAACAAAGGATATTTCTCCTGAGAAAAACGTACTGCCTCGCACGACGTCACCATTAATCATAATGCCGGCACCAGGACCATTTTGACCCAAATACAAGTAGACCAAGGAACCCTTGTCTTTATTGTTCCGGTTGTCGTAGTATCCAAGGACAGCCGCATTCATATCATTCTCTACAACGACAGGTATGGATAAACGCTCCTCAAAATATCCTTTTAAATCAAAATCATGAAACTGCTCATAGCTCGGGATGAAAATAATTCGGCCATTATTGACTGAACCCGGCACACCTATAGCTACAGAGCTGATTTTGGGATGCTTTTCTATAATGCTTTCAAGTAATTGAGATAAGCTCAAAGCATCATTCATTAGCACACTTGAAGTACTGCCTTGTTCCTTCTCTTCGCCTAAACAATTAAAAATGGTATAGTTAGTTTCTGTTTTCTCTAAAAATATAGCCAAACCGAGCATGAACTCGGGATTGTATGCGTATCTGTTTGCTCTTCTTCCGCCACTTGAATGGTCGAGACCAACTAAAATGAGTTCCCCGTCCTTTTCCATTTGCGTGAGAAACTTACTAATGGTAGGGAAGCTTACTCCAAGCTTTTGACTTAGCTCAACCTTCGTGGCACTCCCATGCTCCAGAAGAGCCGCACGAATGCTGCGTAAAATAACTTTTTTCCATTCTTTTGGAGTTGCAAATAGATCATTTATGATGATCACCACCTCTGAGTGCTATACTTATTAAATTAATTTAATAAGTTAAACCGATAATATCAGAATATCGTCTTGGATAAAAGTAATCTTCAGGAAAAAATAAGAGATGCTTAAAAAAGTTTACATGTTTATTCTGTAGAATAACACATAAAGCAATTGTTCTGGTAATTACCGCACAGAGACAAGAAAGGATGTTTTGATGTATCAAGGAAAGCAGCGAAAAATGATTATTTTACTGTTGGTTTTATATACCGTATTAATCTTCTATTTCTTATATGCCGGATTCAACAGAGCTGCTTCTATTCATGACAGCGGCTTGCGATATAATCTAATACCCGAAAAGATACATTTATTCCTCCCTATGCAGAGAGAGTTTTCATTTTCGCTTTTTGAGTTCGGCAACTTTGCAGCATTTATACCTTTTGGAATCATGATCCCGCTTCTGTTTCGTTCTCGTTTTCTGAGTTTTATACTGCTATTTATTGTATCGATTACCATGCTTGAGACGCTGCAGATGTTTTCCCGTTTAGGCTCCTTTGATATCAACGATATTATTATTAATACGTTAGGTGCTGCAGTAGGCTACTGCGCACAAAGGTTTGTTCGACATGAGCGTGATACATTCAAAGGCTTCTGCAAAATAATAATAACAGCATTTGTACTTGCGATTGGTGTCATCGGCAGTATTGGAGGCATTAATAATTATTTAGATAAAGCAAGCAGCGAGGTTATCGCTTTAGATAAACTGCCATTAAAGGCTGGAACTGTTCTTTGGGATAAAAGTCTCTCCAGCTTTCCCGCAGCCCAAGAGAACGTTGAGCCGAAACTAAATATGTACAGCCGAAACAATACACGAACAAATGAGTTTACCTATCTTTTAGACGGCAAATATCACATGATAGCAGGTAATCTCGCGATATCAAAAACCTTAACTCAAAGTGCCGGCAATGGAAATATCGATCTCATTTTTAGCGCAGACGGAACCGTAATCCATTCATTTGGATGGAGTTTCGATGGACAGGAAGAGCTTCCTTCCGAGTTTTTTCAAATCCCCTTAGATGGAGCAAAGGAACTTACTATAAAATTTGTTAATCATACATCCGATCGAGATGTCCTGCTGTGGGACATTGCACTTCATAAAGTAAATGCCGGACAAAAAATAATAAATGGGATCAAACAAAAACTAAAAACATTATTTTAAATGGAAAAAGCCGAATTTCTTAGCTTGCAAAGAAATCGGCTTTTTGTAATGTCACTTCATTTTAGCATCGCCATCTCCGTGATGTAGCACGAACTCATCCAGCTTTGTACCTTCCACGTCATAGGCTTGATAGGTTAAAGTGTCGCCATTTACCGTAATCCCTGCGAACATTTGCTTCTCATTCTGAAAATGAACCTTATGATAAAACTTATCTTCCTTTTTCTCATTGAACTTTTGCCCTGCTGTATTGGTTACCACATATACAGTGCCCTCTCGGTTTTGCACCGCTTGATCACCGTCGCCTGTGATTTGACCATCACGAAGCGGATAGGATCTGGAGTATTCATGATTATGGCCCTGCAGCACCAAATCAACCTCGAATTCATCAAATAGCGCTGTCCAATCCTTCACCTTCTTGTTCGTATTGCCTCCATAAGGCCCTTGATGCAGAGCAACGATTTTCCATGGCTTATCCGTGCTCTCCAAATCTTTTTTCAGCCAGCTTGTTTGCTCCTTTATATTCGATTCCGAATTTAAAATAACAAAATGAACAGAACCATAATCAAACGAGTATGTCGTTCCCGCATTCGATCCCTTAGCGCCGCTCGCAGGCAAGTTGAAATGAGAAACAAATCGCTTGGCATCTCCATCCACTTCATCATGGTTGCCCGTAACTGGCATAAATGGAAACTGTGTTACCCACTTGCCTGCTTTTGCGAAAAGCTCGGTCCAGGCATGCTCATCGGTGGGCTCTTCTGTCAGATCACCATTATGGACGATAAAGGCAGACGCCGGAAAAACGTTAAACGCCTGATCCAGCATATTTCCCCACAGCTCAAAATCCTGCTCCGTCACGCCTTGCGAATCCGTTACGTTTATGAAAGTAAAAGCATCGCTTGCTTCAGCCTCCGTCCTAAATTGTGCAGCATCGCTCCATGCCTCTTTTTCTCCGCTGCCTACTCGGTACGTGTACGTGGTTCCCGGCTTAAGTCCGGTAGCTTCTGCTTTATGAACACCCCGCAAAGTGTCCTCACCTATGTCAATCGATGATGTCGTACCCTTAAAGGTCATTACAAGAGCCTCTTCCCAATCGCTAGGGGCGGCTCCTTCAATGATCTGAACAATTGAATCGGAATGTGCATTCGTACTATGCCAAGTGAAGGCGCGGCTAGTTTTTGGATCGCCCTTGAACGTGGTCACAATCGCGGCTGGCTTCACCGACTTATTGGCCTTTAACCATTCCATGCCGATGGCTCCAACAACTAATAAGGCGCAGCATATGAGCAGTATCATCATGTCTTTTCGGATCTTGATCCTAGTCACACTCCTTCTTCTCTATCTAATTTTAATTATATCTTAACAAAAAGCTGTTGCACGGCGCATTCAGCAATCTTTCAGCCAGCCTTAAGTTAAGAATAAGTAAAGGCCCGTAGAATAACATTTGTAAGCAGCGAGGGGCGCTGAACATGAAATGAGGTGTGAGATGAACAAGAACCTAAACTATCGCCATGAATTGAAATTTTTCATTAACTATCATCAATACTTTATTATTCGCCAGCGGCTAAAGGAGCTGATGGAACAAGACAAACATGTCGGTCCGTCAGGCGAGTACCATATTAGAAGCTTATATTTTGATGATATAAACAACAAAGCTTTGCATGAGAAGCTTGGCGGCATTCGCGATCGGGTCAAATATCGAATCCGCATATACAATGGCCAAGACCATGTCATTCATTTTGAGAAAAAAATTAAATTCAAGGATTACATCGCAAAGGTGAAGGAACCGCTAACGAGGGAAATGTACGACAAGCTTATGGATGGCGATTACGACGTCCTTAGAGGGCCGGACAAGCCACTTTTGAACGAAATTCACAATGAAATGAAGCATCATTTGCTGCGTCCGAAGGTCATCGTCGATTATGTCCGTGAGCCATATGTTTACGCTAACGGCAACGTACGCATTACGTTCGACAAAGAGCTGCGCACCGGGCTTCATGCCGTTAATATTTTTGATGAAAAGGTGGAGCCCGTACGCGCACTCGACAATGATTTAATCATTCTTGAGGTGAAATATGACGAATACATTCCAGCCTTTATTCGAATCGCTTTGCAGCTGGAAGGACTAAACCGGCAATCCGCTTCAAAGTATGTCATCTGCCGAAAACATTTGAAGTTCAACACTTGGGAGGATTATTAAAATGGAAACCAATACAACTGCCGCGGCAGCAACGGAGTCGACAACAAATTTTGCCGATCTTTTAAAAAATTCAGTACTGGATAACTTTGCTTCTGATATCAGCCTTTCGAAAATATTGATTACGCTGGGCGTCGCTTTTTTACTTGGCTTCTTCATTTACTTGCTTTATAAACGAATATTTAGCGGCGTGCTTTATTCAAAAAGCTTTAACGTTTCGCTGATCGGCATGACCATGATTACAGCAGTTGTCATTATCGCGATTAACTCCAATCTCGTGCTGTCGCTCGGTATGGTTGGCGCTCTGTCCATCGTCCGTTTCCGTACTCCAATTAAAGATCCAACCGATTTAATTTTCCTATTCTGGGCTGCTGTTGCAGGTATCGTTACTGGCGCGGGCTTCTTTACACTAGCGGTAATTGGTTCGGTTGTGGTTGGTCTTATTCTGTTCTTCTTCGTTAAGGGCGGATCGGTGGAAACACCTTACCTGCTTGTTGTTAACTGCGACAGCGATGCTACCGAGCAGCTTGTTCACAAGCAAGTTGGCACGCTCGTTAAGCGTTATAACGTGAAGCAAAAAACAGTGACGCAGGGCAATATTGAAATGACGCTGGAAATTCGCCTTCGCGACGAAACCGGACGTTTCGTTAACCAACTGACGGAGCTGGCTGGCGTCCGTAACGTCGTACTTATTAGCTATAGCGGGGACTATGTATCCTAATTATCGGGAGGTGTTTTCATGAAAGCGAAAGCGCGTGTAATCTTATTATGCTTTTGCTCCATTCTCCTGGTTACTTTACTCGCTGGATGTGCCGCAGGCGGTACATCCTTCAGTCTCAGCAGCTCTGGTGCGGCAACGGGTACAGATGAGAAATCAGCGGATGAGCAAAAGCTAGATGAAACGGTTTTTCCTAAAGATAAAATCGTAGATGTAAAAATTACGATCGACGAGGATGCGTTCCAAAATATGCTGGACAACGCCAGCGCGGAGGAATATAAAGAAGCCTCGGTCGAATACAACGGTCAGAAGTTCGATAACGTAGCCATTCGAACGAAGGGCAACCTCAGCTTGAACAGTGTCGTAAGAATGACCGATTCCGATCGGTACAGCTTTAAAATTTCATTCGATGAGTATGTTAATCAAACCTTGCAAGGAATAAGCAAAATTAATTTAAATAACAACTACAGCGATGCCTCTTATATGCGAGAGTTTCTATCGTATGAGCTTGCTGAGCAAATGGGACTTCCAACCCCAAAATATTCTTATGTCAATGTTTACGTCAATGGCGAGCTTTGGGGCTTTTATTTGGCTGTCGAGCAGATTGGCGATGCCTATCTTGAACGTAATTTCGGCAATGCATATGGTGCGCTTTACAAAGCAAACGGCGGCAACGGCAGCGAGCTCAACTGGCTCGAAACGATCGATGCCTATACGGGACTCGATTTGAAGTCCGACAAATCAAATGATGATATTTTGCTCGATATGCTGGATGAACTGAACAATGGCGCAAGTTACGAGAGTGTGCTGGACGTTGATGAAGCGCTTAAGTTCATTGCCTTAAACGCAGTAGCCGGCAACTTTGACAGCTACCTCTCTGAGAAAAAACATAATTATTATTTGTATGAGGATGACGGTATTTTCAGCATTTTGCCATGGGATTACAATATGTCCTTTGGCGGTTTCGGCGGCTCCAGCGTGCTCATTGATGAGCCAACTACTGGCGCGATAGCCGATCGGCCGCTTATTGACAAGCTGCTTAAAGTGGATGCCTATAAAGATAAATATCACGAAATCGTTACTGATATGTTAGAAGGGTATTTGGCAACCGATACGTTTCAGGCAAGGGTCGATGTAATTAAAGCTATGATCTCGGACTATGTAAAGGCAGACCCTTCCTCCTTCTACACGTATGAGCAATATGAGCAAGGTGTTGCTCAGGTTGTTTCCTTTAACTCGCAGCAAACCAGCACCATTGCACAGCAGCTCGCCGGTACCATGCCTGCAGCAGGCGACGGATCTGGCAGCGGCGGCGGGATGGGTGGTGGCATGGGCGGCGGCATGGGCGGTGGTGGCGGATTCGGCGGCAATCGGCCAAACGGCCAGCAGGGTAACGGTCAAGCCGATGCAGGAAACAGCAATGCTCCTGTTAATGCAGGAGCCGGACAGCTTATTGCCGGAATTACAGCGAACAAAGAGCTGAGCCCGCAAGGCGCTGTGGCAGATGGCGTCGTTCAGCAAGTAGTTGACAACACTACCTCCCCTACTACACAAGGCACTCAAAGCAATGCAGATGCTGCTGCTCCTGACGGGCAAGTTCCTCAGGGCGATGCAGGCACTGCTGCTCCTGACGGGCAGATCCCTCAGGGCAATGCAGGGGCTGCTGCTCCTGACGGGCAGGTGCCTCAGGGCAATGCAGGCATGGCGCCGCCAGATGGTCAAATGCCTAATCAGCAAGGCGGCATGCAAGGCGGGTTTGGCGGCCAACGACCAAATGATATGGGTGGCGGCATGGGCGGAGGCTTCGGCGGCCCTGGCACGCAGCAAACTCAGGCACAAGGCAGTCCTAAAGAAGCCGCGACGGCTGGAATCGCCATCGTGATCCTGCTTCTCTCCTGTGCATTCATCGTCTTCTATAAACGTAAACGACTATAAGCATTCTAGTTCAAAAAAAAAAGATCGCGCCCCCTTGCCACAGTGGCATTCGGGCAGCGATTTTTTTCAATCCATAAGAAATACCTTTTCGCCTACTTCAATGTCTCCTGTCTTTTTTACAGAAGCATACACCCCGAAGTTTAAATTCATCTCTGTGTTAATTTTTTTCAATAAGGAAGCATCACGTGCTAGCGAATCTGGATCAAGCGTAACCATGGAGCAGCGATCACAATATTTATCCACTTGCAATTCAGCACCGCCTACCGTTATTCGTCTGCCTAGCCACTCTTTTTCTCCAAAAGCGCCTTCCTCTACTGTAATGAGTATATTTGCTCTAAAGCGCCGCGCGTCCAGCTGTTTTCCCCATATCGCTTCGAGCTTTTGCAAGCTCCTATCGGTGATGATGAGGATACTGCCTTCATCCACCGCTTTAAGGTCAGGACTTTGTGCTTTATAACTGAGCATCCGCATCTTCTTCTTGGAGTACTTCTGCATTTCAGCTAACAGCTCCTCGTCCCAGCTGAAGGTCTGACCCTCTGGAGAAGTTATTTCTAATAGGGGATGCTCTGCGCTCGTGCGTTCATCAACCAGCTTCGCTTTGTATGCCAGCATCGCCGGAATTTCTCTTGCAGTAAAGAAGCTATCCCAGCCTTCCTTTGTTTCATCATAAAAAGCATAACAACGGTCGCCCATTAATCCGTATCTATCGATTTTACAGGCATCCAGTTCCTCTCCTGCAAATGACTTAATCGGGTACCTGCTTATGCCACTAATTTCACCAATCAACGTTAATGTCAATCCAACAACCTCCATACATCCGTTTACTTCCATACATAAATATCTTTGATTATAGTATAAACACAAAAGACGCGCGATAAGCGAAGTCCACCTTTCGATACAGAAAGGGTTTTCGCTTATCACGCGCCATGTCGTTTCACATGAATGGTACAAACGCAATGTATTACAATTAGAAAAAGAAGTGTATTAAATCCTCCATGCTCCAATGCTGCAGCTGATTAGGGAAACCTTTTGGAGCAGTAGTACAAGCCGCCAGCTTATAGCTTCGGTTCAGTTCATATTGTTTGAAAAAATAAGCTTCCGTTCTCGGAGTTAAAGCGATGGAGCTATCCTCACCAATATGTATTGAGAAGGAATCTAGCGGTATGGACAACCCTTTACCCTTTGCTTTTATGTAACTTTCCTTCAGCGTCCAAAGCTCATAGAAATAAGCGGTTCGCTCCTCCCCTCTCAAACAAAACAAACGTTCATATTCCGTTTTCGAAAAATAAGATTTTGCTATACCTTCATCTATTACACATATTTGTTCCACATCAATGCCTACAGGGGAAGAGCTTATAAATAAGGCAACCCAATCTCCAGCATGCGAAATATTAAAGTGAAAATCTTCGCAGCCGATAAGTGACGGCTTACCATATGAATTGTAAGTAAACTGAATCTCTTGATTGGATAGGTCTAGGTTTCGCACAATTGCAGCACGTACAAGCACTTCACCAAATAAAGTCCGATAAACATCACATTGCTGTCGCAATCGACTTATTTTTAAACGCTTCTCTTCTGATACGAGACTTAACAATTGCCGGTAGTCATTCGACGTGATGTTTTGCGGTATTTTCAAAACCATGATTTCAGCCTGCACAGCTTGCTGCTCCTTTCCCCCTCAACTTATCCTTAATGCACTCGTCTGAATCTATCATAACCTCGAATTTCCATAACGCGCCATCACTTCATGAATAGCTTTTGCCCCAAAACGAATAGCAACAACAGGCACACGCTCATCTGCTGCATGAATCAACTCCGAGAAATTCATGTCCTCTGGGAGCGTCATTGGCAAAAAACCATACGTTTGAATACCTAATGTTGAAAAATGTCTCGCATCTGTTCCACCCGGCAGCAGCATCGGAATGGGCACTGCAGCTTCATCCGCTTTCTTCAGGACATCTGACAGCAATTCAAACATCCCCATTTCCGGTTTTTTTGGACAAGGGTCATGACGAATCACCTCTAACGTTATTTGATGTTGTATGGCATGATCGTACAGCTCGGCAATGAACTGCTCTGGAGTAAAACCAGGCAGCAGCCTCCCATCCATCTCCACGATGATTTCACTTGGATGCACATTGATTTTTTCGCCGCCATGCACAACCGTAGCACTTATTGTGTTGCGAAGCAGCGGTTGAAACAGCTTTCCCTTGTCACCCATTATCCTCAGCATGAGATTGCTCAGGCTTGGCCGAAGCAGCCCCTTCAATAATAACCTCGGCAAAAGGGGCAATGCCGATGCCATGGATTGAATCATATACGACGCTGCGGGCGTGACATGAATCGGCAGCTTGACCTTATTTAACGCTCCCAGCATATAGGCAAGCTGCGCCATGCTTCCTTCATTTTGGCCAAGAGAACCATGTCCGCCTCCTCCTCTAACCGTAGCTCTAAGGAAACAAATTTGTTTCTCTGCCACCATAATCGGATAAAATTTTTGGCCGCTTACTTGAAAGGAGAAGCCACCAAACTCCCCTATCGCATAGTTCACACCAGCAAAAAGATAAGAATGATGTTTAACTAAGTAGGAGGCTCCTAAATCCCCGCCTGCTTCTTCATCACTTACAATAGCCAAAATCATATCGCCTTGTAATGCTGTTTTCTCTGTGTGGGCTTTTAGAAAGGCGGCAAGCATCATCGCTACACCGCCTTTCATATCTAGGCTTCCTCTCCCCCATACGTAACCATCGATAATCTCACCCCCGAATGGATCGCGGCTCCATGCTTGCTTCTCTACACCTACAACGTCAACATGCCCGTACATGAGAAAAGGAGGTGCATCTCCGCACCCCTTTAATCGTGCAATTAAATTAGGTCTATGCTCTTCTTGAGCAATAATGATCGTATCGCTGATTCCCGATTCAAGAAGAAGATCACGAATAAAATAAATACAATCTCGCTCACTGCCTGGCGGATTCGTTGTATTAAACCGTATTAATTGCTGCAATAGATATTGAGGAGACTCATATATTGGCCCGTCCAAGCTGCTAATCATCGTAAAGTCCTCCTTGGCATGGTTGACTTCCCTTTTACATCCTTTAACTTCTATTTGAAGCTAAAAATCGACTCCCTAATTTATCCTTAAGGCCGTTGTCTTGAAGCAATTGTTCCAATCGATCCTTCTGTTCGTTCTCTGGAACAAGCTTCGTATGGAACGCAGAGATCAGCATCTCATAAGCCTTAACCAGATGCTTCCACTCTGCCCTGCCAAGAGAAAGCTGAAGCTCATTCAACATCGTCTGAACCTCGCGGTAAGGTACAACTACGCCTTGCTCATATTGCTCTAAATCCCTGTTCCGATTACGCATGCACGTAACGATAGTCAAACATTGAATAATAAAATCTAACGAATAGTCTTGCCCCTCATCCCGGCCCTTCCCAAGGAGCTGTTCCCTATCCGGTTCATGGTCGAAAGAAAGCACCCTAAGGGCTGTACTATTGTTGGCTAGTTTCTTCAATATTGATTGGGGGCCCATCTCAACCGCTTCCGAAACCCCGTTCTCCAGCAAAAAACGGATAACCGCTGTCCATTGTACGGGTGCGGTAATCTGCTCAGCCAGCACTGCTGGAATCTCATCCGCACTCCGATATAATCTTGCAGTCACACTGGAAACAACCGGATGCTGGAGTGTTCCAAGCTTCAGTCCTTTAAGCTCCTCTGCAAATAGCTGCGCTGCCGGTGCCATAAGAGGACTGTGGAACGGCGCGCTCACATGAAGCGGGATGACAACGCCTCCCCGCTTGGAGATACGCTGCACCGCTTC
This sequence comes from Paenibacillus sp. MCAF9, assembly GCF_052114265.1. Taxonomy (NCBI): domain Bacteria; kingdom Bacillati; phylum Bacillota; class Bacilli; order Caryophanales; family Paenibacillaceae; genus Paenibacillus; species Paenibacillus sp. MCAF9. Next base: position 48,003 of record NZ_JBFREL010000014.1, on the reverse strand, counting down.
GTTCAATACTCCTTTATGTCCAGAAATGACAACCTGATCATCTGAATTAATATTAGACACTACAACAATTTCAGCTCCACCCTGAAACGAGGAACTAGCGTGCTTGCAGATCGCTGCAACTTCAGCTGCGCTAAGCGACATTACCGCCGCCATTGCACCACTGCCGGCATCGTCCGCAACACGCATGAGCTCACCGCGACGATGAACGATACGGACAGCGCTGTCGAATGGGATACCCCCTGCACAAGTCAAGGCGGTAATTTCTCCAAGGCTATGACCGGCTAAAAATTGCGGAGCCTTCCCCAGCAGGTCTCTGTATATTTTGTACATTGCCATCCCTACAGTTAATATAGCTGGCTGTGCATATTCCGTCCTTGTCAATTCCTCCATGCTGCCCTCAAACATAAGTTTTGTGAGATCCATGTTTATCGCTTCACTCGCTTCATGAAAGGTCTCTTTGGCGAGCTCATATTTCCTATACAAATCCTTGCCCATGCCAACATACTGTGAGCCTTGACCGGGAAACAGCAATGTACCGCCTACCATACGCTTTCAGCTCCCTCTTCTAATTCTGCCATTACAACCTTGAGAGATGCTAGATACAGAGTGAGCAATTCATCCACACTTGCTATGTCCCATGAAAGAGCATCATACAGACATCGGATGTTTAACTCGTCTTCACTAAACTCAAGCTGAAGCGCAAAGCCGATTAGCGGCATATAGGACTCCATTCCTCTCAAGTCGGTTGAAGAGAACCATGGTATGCTTCCATTGTCCAATGTACGGAAACCAGCTGCTGTCGCAAGCGAGGAAAAGGTATAATAGTCGCCGTTTTCCAGTTGATCAGCTACTTCAGGGATCATTTCCACAACCGTCATATAGTGGGACATATTCAGCGTCACAGGCACCATCCGATCTCCTACACCGTCTTTGACGATGACTGTAACTTCATCGGACATCGTAATATCGGAGAGCACGTACATATAAAGGACAAGCAATATATCGACGATATCTGATCCAATGTCTTCTGATAGCTGCATCAATTTTCCGAGCAGCGCTTCATCCAGCTTGCATGAACGGGGAATGGCTGCATGATCTATACCCGTTTCTCTGCTTATGATGCGATTAGGGAAAGTTAAACCTTTCAGCCCTGCTAGTCCATCCATATCTCCTTCTTCACTGAATGGCGCATCCAGTAACGCAGCCATTCCGCGGAGTGTCGCATGTCCGAACAAATCTGCAACGGATACACGAGAAGGGTAGTGCTGCTCCAAGTTGTGATGTAAAGCAACAAGCAGGATGGAGTTGCCTCCTACCTCGAAGAAGTTGTCTTCAGCGGCAAAGTCGACGGTATGCAGCACCTCTTGCCAAAGAGCCGCTACTTTCCGCTCCGTATCGTTATCCAGCTCAAGCAGCTGCAGAGCAAATGCGGCATTATCCCGCAAACGAGTCACTTCACTCTGCTTTGGCAGCGCCTTGCGATCAATCTTTCCATTATTATTTAATGGCAATGCTGCAAGCCAAATGTAACGCTGCGGCACCATATATTCAGGCACTCGACTTGCCATAAAGCTGCGAAGCTCTGATGTCGACAATTCAGACTCTGCTGCATAATAAGCGCATAACAATCCGCCAATAGACTGCTCCTCTTCCAGCAGCACCGCCGATTCAGTAATGTCCTCGTGCCGTGCGAGCATCATTCCAACTTCCTCCAGCTCGACGCGATGTCCGCGGATTTTCACTTGAAAGTCACTGCGCCCGAGAAATTCGAGGTTTCCGTCGTTTAAGTAGCGTGCAAGATCACCTGTTCTATACATTCTCTCACCGGGATAAAAAGGGTCGCTAACGAACTGTTCCTCCGTAAGCTCCGGCTTCCCAAAGTAGCCTTGGGCCAATCTTGTCCCCGCTATGCAAAGTTCACCAGCTACTCCAGGAGGCAGAAGACGTCCCGCCTTATCCAAAATGTACGTTCGTACTCCAGCAAGCGGTTTGCCTATTCCAGGATGATTATCCTCAATCCGCTGTATCGTTGACCATACCGTCGTTTCTGTCGGCCCGTACACGTTGTATATTCGAAGCTGTGGATAAGGCTTCAGCCGATTCCATAGGGTTGGAATAAACGGCTCCCCGCCAATGATCAAATCTTTTAAATAGCGCAAGCATGGTCTCTCTTCTTTGCCAGCCAGCAGCATTTGCAGTCTCATCGGGGTAGTTACCATCATCTCAACATCATGTTTGACGATGAGACGATCGAGCAGGTCTGGGTCTCTGCGCTCCGCTTGTGATGCTAGAATCACCTTCATCCCATAAAGAAGCGGCATAATTAAGTCATGTATAGATACATCGAACGCAGCGCTTGCTAAAGCAACAATCGTTTTTCCTGGTACATATTCTACTTGCTCTGCCATTCCTTCTATGAACCGTATCGCACTCTCATGCTGAATCATGACACCTTTTGGTCTGCCTGTTGAACCTGATGTATAGATCACATAAGCTAGATTTTGAGAGGAATTATCCTGCTCCATGCTGTTTGAGAGTATATGTGAATCCTTCTCTTCCCTGCCAGCAGCATACTGCTCGTCTCTCTCAACGATACAAACAATATTGCCTTCATATTGAGAAGCTTTCGAGAGGTAATCGTGCTGCGTTAACAAAACCTGTGCCTTAGTATCCTCCAGCATGTAATGAATGCGATCCTCTGGGTATTCCAAATCAATGGGCAAATAAGCGCCTCCAGCCTTCCAGATGCCAATGATGCCAACTACCAGCTCGACCGTTCGCTCCACCATCAGTCCAACCACAATTCCTGAACGCACGCCTTCGCTGCGCAATCTACTAGCAAGTTCGTGGGCCCGCTGATTCAGCGTGTCGTAAGTAAACGACTCCTCGCCGCAAATAAGTGCAGTCTCATGGGGGCGAGATTGAGCCTGCTTCTCGAATAGGTGATGCAGGGTTATGCTTGATTCACCAGCTATTCCCTTTCTATGCAAAGGCTTAGCTTCAATCGATGAGCATGAACCAATACAAAGTGATTTTATTAATGCTTGAACTTCATCTTCATCCAATATGGCTGCATCTCTAAGGAGAACGTCGTCGCCTCGAACTAACAGCTCCGCTGCCCGATGAACATGATTAGCTAAATTTTTCATCATTGTCGTGCTGTAAGCAGAGCTATTGTATGTCATAGTAAGCGTTATGGCGGGTGATTCTGACTCTTGGACATTGTACGAAAAGAGCAAACCAACCCCGTCAGCGCTCGGTTTCCCATAACTATTTTCCAAGGTTACGGCTACAGCCTGTCCCGAATTAAAGCTGCTTGTTCTGGCAGAATCCATCGTTTCTAGTTCCAAAATATGTCCCTTGTTACTATCCTCGAATTCATTCAGAGCTCCGTCTAATTGCTTTAGCAATGACTGAAGCATATTTTGCTCATATACCCTGATTTGAAGCGGAATCCATGTCCCGTCCATATGACTTCCGAATCTCTGAGTCGGAATGCCGATCGTTAATCGGTCAACCCCTTTATATTTATAAAGCATGATATAAACCGCAGTAAGCAGTACGCTATACAATCGCTGATTGGAATGTTCAGCATATCGGAGCAGCATTTCTGCGAGCTCTTTGGGTAAATGGATACGCTGCTCCATAGAACGATACTCCGCTTCTCTGCTAAGCAAGTCTGAGGGAAACCCTCCATCCTCTCGCCACAAATATTGATTTCTCTGCCCAGCGTCTATGAATACCTTATCCATATTTTTTGCTCCTCTCTATTATGAATGGATGATTTCTTTGGCAGCCAATGTCCTCAGGAGCGTATCATTTAGGAGCGCAACGACTTGTTGTTCCCGTTCATGTATGAAAAAATGGCCTCCTTCGAAGTTGACGATTTTACAGGTCTCCGTCGTTTGTGACTGCCAATCTTCTGAAGTCCCGTACAGGCTGCTGTCCTCAGAGCCATTCATAACAATGAGATTAAGAGGGAGCGGCGGCTTAATCTCTGGCTTGTACGTGCCAACCAGCTTAAAGTCAGCTCGCAGTATAGGCATAAATACGTCTCGCAGCTCCTTATTCTCGAACAGCTCAGCAGATGTTCCGCCAAGGCTTAATACTTCTTCAATAAAAGCTTTATCGGGAAGCTGATATATTTCTCGGTTCACATGGCTGGAATGAGGCGCCCCGTACCCTGACATAAAAACTACGGAGGGGAGCGTCCATCCTGCTGCATGAATGCTATGAATTAATTCATAAGCGATCAAGCATCCCATGCTATGGCCGAATAAAGCATACTGATTTTGTGTATAGTCGCGAATTAAATGCAATATATCTTTAACTGCCTCATGAATATCCTCGTAGAGCGGCTCACTCATCCGGCTTCCTCTCCCAGCTAATTCAATCGGAATCAATTGAATAGAAGGATCCAGCTGCCGCGACCATTTCTTATAGACCTGAGCCGAGCCCCCCGCGTAAGGCAAACAAAGCAACGGTATACTATCCATAATTAGGAACGACCACCTTGTTAGGAAGCTATTTGATTTTGTTAAACACCACTAGCCAGCGTACGCCAAAATATTTTTTCCATCGCAAATAGTTTTTCTGCTAGAGCTATCTCTCTATCTCGCTGAAATTTATGCGTAACAAAAGATTGCTTGATCGCATTCCAGCCGTCACAGATCATCTCCAATTGATCCTTAAGGGATTCGTATAATGTCACATTTATTTGCTTCTGCTCTCGCAGCGTTCGAATAAGACCTTCATTTGCAATATGCCGGTTGCATATAATGTTGATTCCAATGAGTGCATACGTAATATGAGCACTATATTTATCCGGGCTTGAATCTACTTGCCACATTCCCTCCATGGAGAAATCGTCAAGCTCACGCGTAAGCCGTTCCGCATTGTCAACAACTTCCGATAAGTTCAATTCATACGGTTTAATCGTTGAATGAAGATTATAAATATAATAGGCAGGGCCATTATAGTTTTTGTTGATATTGTATTCTGAATTTTTGAATGCTTTTCTGAGCCGATCCTCAGGAACCTCATGTTCACTATAGCCAGCAAGCGTATCGTCAATGACATAGAAGGACGAGCGTTCATTATCGTAACCATTAAACAGCGAATAATGGTACCAATGAAACTTTTTCCAAGCCATGCTTCCCGGCAGCCAATAAAATAAATCGACATTCACACTTAAATTGCGCCCACCGTCAAGCACCTCTTTTATTTCATCTATAAACATTTCCTTATCGCGGAAGTGCCCCGGCTCAATCCACTTAATAACACCGGTTAATGGGAATTTGGTCCAATCGTCGAGATAATACAGCGTATCAATCGTCGGATATCGAAATTGCTGGTCTGTCGCTGCAGACCAAGGATAATATCGATGAATGTTCAAATATGCTGCATATCGGTAGCTGGGATGAGCAGAAACAGCGATTGAATAGGCTTGATTGAGCATACAGTTCGCCCAGAATTCATTAAATGGTTGTCTGTCCAACGTAACTTTCATCCGCTTATCCTCCTTAATAGATCCAAACTCGTATCATTTAATCGTTTCTCGGCGGTACAGCGCGAAGGAAATACCGCCGAGAAGGATGTTATTTCGGACCATCTTGCAGCGATAGATCGCTTAGTTTCATCAGAGGGCTGGCAGCAGCCGTCATTTCCTCTACGGTTGCACAATAATGCTGAGCCATGCGCGTAATCGTATCTGAGTGGAACAGTGCTGTGGCATACTCCAAGCTGCAAATCATCTCTCCATTGCTCTCCACAACCTCCAGCGTCAAATCGAATTTACTAACTCCTGGCTCGAACGGCTGAAGCTCAAAGGTTAAATCGCCTCCTTGCATGACAGAACGATCCATATTTTGCAAAATGAACATCGTGTCGAACAAAGGATTTCGACTCAGATTTTTCCCAAGCTCCAATCGCTTCACCAAATCCTCAAACGGATACTCCTGATGCTCCAGCGCTTGCAGTACATCATTATGAACATCGGCGATGTAACCGCCAAGTGTTCTTTCAGGCTGTGGTCGGCATCGAATCGCAACTGTATTAACGAATATGCCGATTTGGCCCTCAAGATCAACATGGTCACGTCCTGCAGTCGGCGTGCCAATAATAATGTCTTGTTGCCCACTGTACTTGCCAAGCAAAAGAGCATAAGCACCAAGCAGCACCGTATACAATGTTGTCCCCAGCACTTTTGCCATGTGTTGCGCTCGTCTCGTAAGTTCCTCATTCAACCTAAAACTATATCTGCGACCCACGAAGCTCTGCATCGCTGGTCGCGGATTATCCGTCTGGAGCTCCAGTATTGGCAGTTCGCCTGAGAACATATCCAGCCAGTGGCGCTCATGCGCCTCGTACCCTGGACCATTTAATTGAGCTTCCTGCCAGACGGCATAATCTCTATACTGCACCCGCAGCTCTGCAAGCTCATTGCCGGAGTACAATTCGATCAATTCTTTCAGAAGCACACTGACCGATACACCATCCGTAACAATATGATGCATATCAAGCAGCAGCAAGTGAGAGCTGGAGCTTAGCGGAACAAGAGCTGCCCGCAGCAATAAGCAGCTGCCAAGATCAAATGGACGTATGAACCGCGCCATTAGTCTAGTGATGGTTTCATGCATTCCCGTTTCTGACAACAAACGTTTGGCAGTCATTCGTGCCCATGCATTGCCATCCAGCTTAAATGCCGCAGATGGATGAATCCGTTGCTTGAATTGTCCATCTTCATAATGGAAAGACGTCCGTAAACTCTCATGCCTCATGATTAAAGCGGTGAACGCCTGCTCCAGCTTTTTCGCATCAAGATTCCCACGGATATGCAGTGCAAAAGGGACATTATACATCGTTGCTTCTCCAGACAGCAGAGATAAAACATATTGCCTTCTTTGAGCGCGCGACATTGGGAAATACGCCCTGTCCATCTGACGCGGAATCGATTCATAGGTTTGCTGGCTTTGACCTTCAATTACTAGAGCGAGCAACTCTATTGTCGGATTCTGAAACAATTCTCTCAGCGGCACGCGCACACCAAATTGTAAGCCTATCCGACTGACCAAAGTTGCCGCCTTTAACGAATGTCCACCTAACTCGAAGAAGCTGTCTGTCGCTCCGATGTTATCCGTCAATAGCAGATCCTGCCAGAGCATAACCAGCTTGCGCTCCGTCTCCGTGCTCGGCTCTCGGTAATGTCGTACATTCCGTTCTGTCTGCTGCGGTCTTGGAAGTGCCTTGCGATTTATCTTGCCTGTTGGCGTCATCGGTATTTCATCCTGCAGCATCACATAGGTTGGAATCATATAAGCAGGCAGCTTGCCTCTCAGATGCTCGATTAGCTCCTCAGTTACACCGAGAGAATGCCCGTCTACGCTCTCTAACCATACGGTTTCTTCCTTATGGATACTTTCGAGTGCTGCTGCAACATAATGATCTGCGTACGAGGTCATATTTGGCAGATCAGCATCATCAGCCTTTTGTAGGACAACATAAGCGCAGAGAACTGGCTCACCCTCAGGCTCTTGAAACGCGATGACAACCGCTTCCTTCACACGTTCATGCTGCAGCAGCTGCTGCTCCACCTCACCGGTTTCAATGCGATGTCCTCGTATTTTCACCTGATGATCGCGGCGGCCTGCGTATACAAATTCACCATTCGCCAGCCTTCTGCCAAGATCACCCGTGCGGTACATTCTCTCCTCTGCATTAAACGGGCTTGTGATGAATACTCCTTGATCCCATTCCGGATGACGAAGATAACCCCGACCAACGCCCGCTCCTAAGATGCAAATTTCACCAATCACACCTGTTGGCTGCAGCTGCAGCTCTGGACTCAGTACGACCATTGCTGCCCCTGCAATAGGTGTGCCAATCGTAATAGCTTCACCGCTAGTTACCTCGAACACCGATGTCCATACTGTTGTTTCCGTTGGGCCATAGAGATTGAAAATACGTGCACTCGTCATCGCACGCAGTCTCTCCAGCAAATCCATCGTCAACGGCTCCGCGCCAATCATGACTACGCTTAAGGATTTCCAAACCTCACTTTGGCTCACCTGCGCCATCCACCACTTGAAGCGTGATGGCGTAATTTGCAGCACCTCTACCCGATGCTTTTTTATAAGCTCCTGCAGCAAATGAGCATCGCTGCGTTCCACTTCATTACACAGCACCATTTTCATTCCCATTGTTAATGGGAGCAGACTCTCTACGATGAAAATATCAAATGATACGGTCGCCATTGCCAATAGGCTTTGGCCTGCTTCAAATGGAATTCGCTCACGGAATCCACTCACGAAGCTTGCCAGTCCGCGATGCTCGATCATTGCACCCTTCGGCCTGCCCGTTGAGCCGGAAGTATACAGTACATACGCCAGATGCTCCGGACGGCTTACGATCTCCAGATTCCCTCGTTCAGAGCTATACAGATCAGCATCATCCAAATACCATTCTTCTGACGCATTCATGACAAACCCGGCATATTTCCTTTCTGTCAGAAGCCATTGATCGCCGCAATCCTCCAGCATCCACTGGATACGCTCAGCAGGGTATGCCGGATCTATAGCGACATAAGCGCCTCCCGCTTTCAAAATGCCAAGAATGCCGATCATCAACAGAGGTGAACGGTCTGCCATCAATGCTACAATTCGCTCCGGTCCCACCCCGCGGCTGCGAAGCGTATGTGCCAGCTGGTTGGATCTATCATTTAGTTCGCGATAGGTCATCTGCTCCGATTCAAAATGGACTGCAACCGCATCTGGAGTTTTTGCAGCCTGCTTCTCTATCTCTTCAATGACGGATCGCCATTTAAACGGGACACCTGGTAAAGATGAATCTTGGCCCTGCAAACTCAGCGGCATTTTAGCGGGTGCATCTCCTAGTGCTATAGCCCCTTCAACATCAGCCCCACTGCTCTTCATCCACGCCATACTATCCAATGCCGCAAGCAGCTCCAACTTTTCTTCATCGTTTAGCAGCTCTAGTTCGCCAAGAGTCCGCAATCGATTTTCGCTCGACGTCATTGCTTTAATAATCGCGCAGTAGTGGTGCGCCATCCTGATGACCGTCTCCTCATGAAACAGATCCGTTGCATATTCCAAGCTGAAGGCAATGCCTTCCGCGCGCTCTACAGCTTCAAGTGTCAAATCAAACTTGCTGACACCGTGTTCAAACGGCTGCGGCTCGAAGCTCAAACCGCCCGATTGCAACGCTGAATGCTCCATATTTTGCAAAATAAACATCGTATCGAACAACGGATTTCGGCTCTTGTCCTGAACGAGGTTTAGCCGCTCCACCAGCTTCTCGAACGGATACTCCTGATGCTCCAGCGCCTGCAGCACATCCTCATGCAATTCGGCAACGTAGCTGCTAACCGTATGTTCGAGCTGCGGTCGACAACGAATGGCTGCTGTATTGACGAACATGCCGATGAGTCCCTCCACATCAACATGATTGCGTCCAGCTACTGGCGTACCAATAATAATATCCTCTTGTCCGCTGTACTTCCCAAGCATAAAAGCATAAGCACTCAGCAGCACTGAATATAGTGTCACACCTTGCTCTGCCGCCAAACGCCGCGCCCGCTGTGCAAGCTCCCCGTCTAGATGAAAGACATATTTTCGCCCCTTGAAAGTTTGAACGATCGGGCGTTTCCTATCTGTCGGCAATTCCAGCAGCGGGAGCTCGCCTTCAAACTTCTTCAACCAGTAACGCTCATGCGCCTCGATTGCTTCGCCGCCTAGCTGTCCCTCCTGCCAGACCGCATAATCCCTATATTGCACCCGCAGCTCTGGCAGTTCATTTCCGCCGTATAATGCTGTTAATTCCTTTACCAGCACACTCATTGAAACGCCATCCGTCACAATATGATGGATGTCCAGCAGCAGCAAGTAATGCTCTTCTTCCAGTTGAAGAAGTCCTGCCCTTAGCAGCAGCCCGCTTTCCAAATCAAAAGGTCTTATAAACTTCGTAGTGAGCTCATTCAGCCATTCGGATTCGGCGCTCACTTCATCACCAGATGCTCCCAACCACTTGCCAGCTGGTACTAGCTCCTCTACAGCATCCTCGAAATGAAATGCCGTCGCTGGATGAACTCGCTGCCTGAATTGTTCATCCATATAATGAAACGAAGTTCGTAAACTTTCATGCCTAGCGACCAATGATGAAAACGCAGCTTCAAGTCTCGAAGCATCCAGCTTGCCCCGAATTCGCAGTGCAAACGGAACATGGTACATCGTTGATTCTCCTGTTAGCAGCCCCAGCAAATATTGTCTTCTCTGCGCATGCGACATCGGATAATGCTCCTGATCCATCTGGCGCGGAATCGATTCATAGGTTTGCAGATGTTTACCTTCAATTACTTCAGCAAGGGACCCTAGCGTTGGATTTAAAAACAGCTCCCTAAGCGGCACATGTACGCCGAAATGCTCATGGATTCGGCTTACAAGCGCTGCAGCCTTGAGCGAATGGCCGCCAAGCTCAAAAAAGCTGTCCATCACGCCAATATCGTCCGATTTCAGCAAATCTTTCCACAGCTCGGCAAGCTTGCGTTCCGTCTCGTTTCTTGGCCTTAAGTACTTGCGCTCACTCAGCGCAACCTTATGAGGTTTCGGCAGCGCCTTTCGATGCAGCTTTCCGGTTGGTGTCAGCGGTATTGCATCTAGCAGCATCACATAAGCTGGAATCATATAGGCAGGCAGCTTGCTGCTGAGATGGGTCTGCAGCTCCGAAATCATGTCGGAGAGGTTGTGTTCGTTAATATTGTTGTTACAACTAGAGTCGGAAGCAGGTACAACATACGCGCAAAGCGCATGCTCGCCCTCCTCCTCCTGAAATGCGATGACAACCGCTTCCTTCACACGCTCATACAGCAGCAGCTGCTGCTCCACCTCCCCGGTTTCAATGCGATGTCCTCGTATTTTCACCTGATGATCGCGGCGGCCTGCATATACAAATTCACCGTTTGCCAGCCTTCGGCCAAGATCACCCGTGCGATACATCCTCTCACCTGTACCAAACGGGCTCGTAATAAATACTCCTTGATCCCATTCTGGATGGCGAAGATAACCCCGTCCAACGCCTGCCCCTAAGATGCAGATTTCACCAATCACACCCGTCGGCTGCAGCTGCAGTGCTGGATTTAGCACAACCATTGCTGCCCCGGAAATAGGCTTGCCAATCGTAATGTTCTCACCGCTAGTTACTTCGCACACCGATGTCCATACCGTTGTTTCCGTTGGTCCATAGAGATTGAAGATACGTGCATTCGTCACCGAACGAAGTCTCCCCAGTAGATCCATCGTCAACGGCTCCGCTCCAATCATGACCACGCTTAAAGATTTCCAAACCTCGCTTTGGCTCACCTGCGCCATCCACCACTTGAAACGCGATGGCGTAATTTGCAGCACTTCTACCCGATGCTTATTTATAAGCTCCTGCAGCAGATGAGCATCACTCCGTTCCTCTTCATTGCAAAGCACAATTCTCATCCCCATTGTTAATGGGAGCAGGTTCTCTACAATGAAAATATCGAATGATACGGTCGCCATTGCCAATATGCTTTGGCCTGCTTCGAATGGAATTCGCTCACGGAATGCGCTCACGAAGCTTGCCAGTCCGCGATGCTCGATCATTGCACCCTTCGGCCTGCCCGTTGAGCCGGAAGTATACAGTACATACGCCAGATGCTCCGGACGGCTTACGATCTCCAGATTCCCTCGTTCCGAGCTATACAGATCAGCATCATCCAAATACCATTCTTCTGACGCATTCATGACAAACCCGGCATATTTCCTTTCTGTCAGAAGCCATTGATCGCCGCAATCCTCCAGCATCCACTGGATACGCTCAGCAGGATATGCCGGATCAATAGCTACATAAGCCCCTCCTGCTTTCAAAATGCCAAGAATGCCGATCATCATCAGAGGTGAACGGTCTGCCATCAATGCTACAATTCGCTCCGGTCCTACCCCGCGGCTGCGAAGCGTATCGGCAAGACGATTCGCTCGCTCATTTAATTCGAAATACGAGAGCGTCTCCAAACCAAATAAAATCGCAGCGGCATGCGGCGTTTCTGCCGCTTGCCGCTCTATCTCTTCCATGATGCTCATCCAGCAGGGATACTCTTCGGTGGATGCAGAGAAATGTGCTTCCATTGCAGTCATCTCTGCAATCACGTTTGTTTCACCGAGCAGTACTTTTCCTACCCTCTCCGCGATGTCATTGACCTTCTGTTCCGCTTTATCAGCAGCGCTTGCTAACGGCGAAGAAAGCTTCAATCGCTCTGCCTCATCCACTAATTCCAGCTCACCTATCGTTCTCCTGGACCCTTCGCTTGATGTCATCTCCTTAACGATTGTGCAGAAATGCGCGGCCATTCTCTCGATCGTACTCTCATGAAATAAGGAGGTTGCATACTCAAGGCAGCATGTGATCCCCTTCCCCGTCTCCACTGCTTCCAGCGACAAATCAAACTTGCTGAATCCGGTTTCGTACGGCTGCGGCTCGAAGATCAAATCCCCCGCTTGCCTTGCTGGCTGCTCCATATTTTGCAAAATAAACATCGTGTTAAATAGGGGATTGCGACTTAAATCCTGTTCCATTTCAAGCTGATTTACAAGATCCTCGAACGGAAATTCCTGATGCTCCAGCGCTTGCAGCACATTCCCGTGCATTTCAGTAATGTAACTGCCAATCGTCATTCCGAATTGCGGACGGCAACGAATGGCAACCGTATTGACGAACATGCCGATTAGCCTTTCTACATCAATGTGATTGCGTCCGGCTACCGGAGTACCCACGATAATATCCTCTTGTCCGCTATACTTCCCAAGGAGTACCGTATAAGCGCTAAGCAGCAGCGTATATAACGTCGTCCCTTGTTCCCTAGCCAATTGCCGCGCCCGATGTGCCAGCTCCTCGTTTAGCTGAAAAGCAAACCTTCGGCCCTCATAACGCTGAACCGCCGGACGCTGCTTATCTGCGGGCAGATCAAGCACTGGGAGTTCGTCCGAGAACATGCCCAGCCAATAACGCCTCAGCTTAGAGTAGTAGTCACCGCTTAATCGTTCCAGCTCCCAGACTGCATAATCCCGATATTGCACCGTCAGCTCTGGCAATGCCTGCCCGTTGTATAAATCGATCAACTCTTTTATGAGCACGCTCATCGATATCCCATCCGTCACAATATGATGGATGTTCAGCAACAACAAGTGACGGTTTTCTGCCAATTCAGCAAGACCAACTCTTAGCAGTGAGCCGCTTCCGAGATCAAATGGATCTGTAAATGGGGCCATTAATTCATTGATCCTCACATCTGCTCCGATTGCAGATGACGCGCGCTGCCATAGATCAGCCTGCTCGCCTTTTATAACCATTTCCGTTAGCTGAAATGGCTCTGCAGGATGAATTCGCTGACAGAACTCTTCACCTACATAGTGGAATGATGTTCGCAGGCTCTCATGCCTCGTAATTAGTGCAGTAAACGCGGCTTCCAGTTTCTTTTTTTCCAGATTACCTAGGATGTGAAGCACAAACGGAATATGATACATCGTCGATTGTCCGGCAATGAGCTCGATCATATATTGGCGTCTCTGTGCTGGAGACATTGGATAATGATCCCGATTTGCTTGCATTGGAATGATAGCTCCTCCGATGCCCAGCTCAGAATTTAACAGCGTTCCCCCTGCCAGCCACTCAGCCATACTCGCAACAGACAGTCGTTCAAATACGACGCTTAGCGGCATTTCAACATGGAATTTAGCTTGAATCCGGCTTACCAATACCGCAGCCTTCAGGGAATGTCCACCCAACTCGAAGAAATCATCATACATACTAATTTGCTCAATGCCGAGCACATCTCTCCATATTTCAGCCACCTCTGCCTCCAGCGAGGTTCGCGGCAGGGTAAGCTCAGCAACGACTCGTTGCTGTAAAACAGGTTCTGGAAGCGCCTTGCGATCCACTTTGCCATTAGGTGTTAACGGTATCGCAGCGATCTCCATAAAAAACGAAGGGATCATATAATCTGGCATTTTACTTTTCAAAAAGCTCTTTAAATCCTGAGCTCCTATTGTTTGATTCACAACCATGTATGCGCAAAGTTTTTTATCGCCTGCTTGATCCTCATGTGCGATGATAACCGCTTCGTCTACCGCCTCATGTCTTTGAAGCTGCGCACCAATTTCTCCAAGCTCAATGCGAATGCCTCTCAGCTTGATTTGATCATCCATTCGGCCTAAATACATCGTATTTCCGTCTGGCAGCCACTTAGCCAAATCACCAGTACGGTACATGATGGTGCCTGGCTGCAGCGGGTGTTCAACAAACCGCTCCGCGGTCAATTCCGGTTTATTAACATACCCAGCAGCAAGGCCGCTGCCGGAGATGCATAGCTCCCCAGCCGATCCGACCGGTGCAGGCTTGTCTCCAAAATTTAAAATATGAACCGCGACGCCATGCATCGGTCCGCCAATTGGCACATTAACGCCGCTGGCAGCAGCTGATTTATACACATACATATTCGAGCAGATCGTTGCCTCAGTCGGACCATAGCCGTTAACAATACGTATATTCGGATTTAATTGAACAAAAAGCGCAAGCGTTGTATCTTTTATTGGTTCAACGCCAACAAGCAGCTTGTCCAAGGAGATCGTCATCCTCGATTGTTCCAACGATTGCGCCACATCCCGAAGCAGCGTCGGCGGAATATAAGCAAAAGTTATCTGCTCTTCTACTATTACTTTAGCTAGCTCTCTAGGATCAAGCAGCTTGGGATTTGGATAAAGGACAAGGGACGCGCCAAACATAAAAGGCATAAACAGCTCGCATACGCTCACATCAAACGAAATATTGGTAAGGCTTAAGCAGCGGTCTCTTTCATCAAAATTTCCGTCGTAAAACAGCTTCAACGAATGGCTGAAGTTATAAAAGCTGCGATGCGGAACCATAACACCCTTCGGCTGCCCAGTAGAACCCGAAGTGTAGATAACATACATAAGATCATCTGCTGAAATGGATACGTCCACATTGCTTTTATCCCCGTCATATATCGTTTCATCCTTTAATCGAATTTCCTGAGCGGATGGATACGCATTTCTATGAACCGAATCGTCTACTAAGAGCAAACTTGCTCCGCTGTCAGCAAGCATATAGCGAGTTCTCTCCTGCGGATATTGAAGGTCGATTGGCAGGTATGCACCACCAGCCTTCATAATCGCAAGCATTCCTGTCACCATTGAAATCGAGCGTTCAGCCATCACACCGACAATGCTGTTAGGGCCAACACCGCAGCGAACAAGCTTGCGCGCCAGCGCATTTGCTCGCCCATTTAATTGTTCGTACGTTAATGACTCCCCTCTGCACTGAACGGCGACTCTTCCAGGAACTCGTCTTGCCTGTTCTTCAAAGCTGCTGTGGATACAGCGAGCGCTAGGGAAAGCAGAAGCACGACTGCCAAATTCCGTCAACAACTTGTTGTAATCTTGTGGGGACAACATTTCACACTCGCCTAATGTATGCTCTGGATAGTCCGTTACATAACTTAGCAACGCAATGTAATGCCTCATCATCGACCTTACGGTCTCTTCGCGGAACAAGTCCTTGCCAAATTCGACTACCAATCGCAGGGTACCGTCATTTTGCTCCACGGCTTGAACCATCAGATCGTATTTCGCCGTCCCATGCGGGAACCTCTCGTGCCGATAGGTCAATTCTTCATTCGAGTAGTTGGGAATGTTCAAATTTTGCATAATAAACATCGTATCGAATAACGGATTGCGGCTGCTGTCTCGCCGATCCACCATGGATGCTAGCTCTTCAAATGGAAAATCCGAATTTTCATAAGCCTCTGTCGATGCTGCTTTTATCTCTTCTAAAAACTGGGTAAACGGTTTGTTTGCCACAGGATACCCGCGCAATACAAGTGTTCCGACGAACATCCCTACCAGAGTCTCAGTTTCACGGTTGACTCTCCCTGCAATCGGTGTGCCTACGGCAATATCTTCCCCGCCAGAATACTTTGCAAGAAGGGTAAAATAGACCGATAAAAGCACCATAAATAGCGTAGATTCCGTTGATTTTGCCAGCTTTCGCAGATTATCCGATAATTCGTTGTCCACATACATATCAAATGTTTCGCCGCGATTGCTCTTCATCAGAGGACGAGGAAAGTCTGTCGGAAGCTCCAGCACAGGCCACTCCCCCTGGCATTGCTTCATCCAGTAACTTCTCTGTCGCTCCATCCGCTCCGATTGCAGTTCCTCTCTCTGCCACGCAGCGTAGTCTATATACCGCAAGGTTAACGGCTCAAGACTCTCTCCTCGGTAAAGCATCATAAGCTCTTTGAGCAAAATACCTGCTGAGAAGCCATCCGAAGCAATATGATGCATATCCAAATACAACACATGCCGCTCAGGGTTAACGGTCAATAAAGCAGCGCGAAGCAGCGGCGCATGGCTCAGGTCAAATGATGTAAACAAGCTATGCAGCGTTTCAAGCACCGTTTCTTCTGATGCCTGCAGCCGCTGAAGGGAAAAGTGAACATCAGTATGAACAAATTGACAAATTTCACCGTCTACTAAGGCGAATGACGTTCTTAACATCTCATGCCTTTTTATTAATGAATGAATAGACGCTTCCAATCTGCCTGCATCAATTTCCCCCTCTATATGCAAAAGCTCCGGCAAATTATAGCTTCTATCGCTAGGCGAGGCAGCTTGCTGCAAGTACATGCGCTTTTGCGACGAAGAGATCGTATAATACTCCCGCTCCGCCACCAGGGGCATATGAATTACTTTTTCCGTTTCTGGCGAACCGCTTAATCGCCGCTCTTCCACAACACCAGCAAACCCGCTAAGTGTAGGATGTCCTAACAAATGCTGCACTTCTAGTCGAATCCCCCAGCTTTGACTAAGTGAATTAACGATTCGCAGCGCAATGATCGAATCACCGCCCAATTCATAGAAGTTAGCATCATTGCTGAGCTCACGATAACCGAGCAGTTCCCCCCATACATTAGCGACACTTTGCTCCGATTCCGAGACAGCACCTTCACTGCACAGCCTCACGTGGTTAACTGCCGATTCATGCTTGAACTCTGTCAGAGGTGCTATATTAACACTGCGATCATCTTCCTCTACCCAACACGGATAGGGATCAAATGAATATACAGGCAGCGGTACCCTTCTGCGTCTCTCATCACGATAAAGCTCCTTCCAATCTACTTTAGCACCAGCTGCATATAACTGAGCTAACTGTGTACTTGCACCATCGTTGCCCCAATTACTGCGGACAACCTGCTCTAAGAGCTCCTTTTGCTTTCGCTCGTCATTCCCTCCCGAATGCACTGCATTTGAATCGCCGTAATAAATATTCGGCATCATCGTGTTTTTCAACCGCTCAACATCCAAAGCTTCCAGCCTATTTCTAAGCTCAACTTCATTTTTGGCGACGATCGCCAAACGATATCGATAATGTCCGCGACCTATCGCCGCGCTATAGCAGATGTCCGTCAAGCTCCACTCATGCTGCTCCTGATCGGCAAACCAAGCACGATAATTAATAATGGATCGCTTAAGAGCCGATTCGCTTTGGGCGGATAGGCAAAAAACTTCATTTTTTTCTTTCCCATAAGCTGCATGCGCTACCTCGTCCAACATTACGCTATCATTCATTGACATTGATGGTGCTTCTTCCAGCACAACATGGCAGTTGGTTCCGCTCATACCAAATGCGCTAATACCGCATCTACGCGCACCAAACTCGTCACTCCAATGCGATAGCTTGTCGTTGACATACACTGGAGAATCAACAAACGATATTTTGCGATTGGGGAAACGATAATGAAGCGTAGGTGGAATCTGTTTATTGCAAAGGGAAAGAACTGCCTTCAGCAGCCCCGTAATACCAGCAGCATGATCGAGATGTCCGATATTGCTTTTGACCGAGCCAATCGCACAGAACTGCCTCTTGTCTGTAAAACGTCTGAATGCTCTCGTAATGCCGTCAATCTCAATCGGATCTCCCAATGTGGTTCCTGTACCATGCGCTTCCAAATACATGATCGTTTCGGGATCAATGGCTGCATCCTGCCAAGCACGGACAATGACATCCTCCTGCGCCAAGGCGTTAGGCGCAGTGATGCCTACAGAGCTGCCATCCTGATTCATAGCGCTCCCTTTAATGAGCGCATAAACATGATCCCCATCCTGCAGCGCCTTTGCGAGCGGTTTAAGCAGCAATGCGACTACACCATCCCCGATACCCGTCCCGTCAGAGCTGTCATCAAACGGCTTTGCACGGTTATCGCTTGACTCGATTCCAAGCCGAATGCCCATATCGATCGGAAGCAGATTGAGCTTCACACTTCCAGCGATAGCAGCATCGCATTCACCGCTGCGAATGGACTGACATGCTAAATGGACGGCCACAAGAGAGGATGAGCAAGCGGTGTCGACATTAAGTGCCGGCCCTTTCAAATTCAAGAGATAAGAGATGCGGCCTGCGATCATTGAACTTAAATTGCCTGGCGCTGCCATTGCGAGCGCTTCTGGATTTACCGTCTCAATAATACGTTTATAATCATGCAGCGCATCGGCGTTATGACCGATAAATACACCTGTTCGTGAGCCATGGAGCGCTTCGCCCCCATACCCGCCATCCTCCAATGCGCTCCATGCGGTCTGCAGAAACATGCGCTGGTTCGGACTCATTAGTGAAGCTTCCTTCGGAGACAATCGAAAAAAGGAATAATCGAAGGAGGAGATATCCTCCAAATATGCACCATCAAATATTGAAATGGTTTCATACAATGCGCTCATGCGACGAAGATACGGTTCCAGCTCCTGACGCCTTGACTGCGGGAAGGAGCGTACACCGTCCACTCCATTTTGCAGCATATCCCAAAACTCTCGATGTGTGTCTGACTTCGGAAGCTTGGCAGAAATGCCGATGATCGCAATTTCTTGGCTTGCGGTTTCCAGCACCGCGTCACTGCTTGCGTCTCCTTCATTTTCATTGCGATTTGGTTCCAACAAATCCAACTGGAACATGCTGCACACTCCTCTTTTGCGGTTGTTTGCAGTGGCAATGTGATCACTACCATAAATCATTGATTTAACTCGTTATACTTTTATTGTGCCGCTTCAAATTCTCCGATTGTCTACGCAGCAAAATATACAAATGCACAATAATCGCTATACCGCTTATGAACGACAAAATAAGAAAAGCTTCGGGAGAGGAATCCTTCATAAAATGAGAGACGACATACAAGGTTGCTGTACTGAACACATGTGCGAGCAAAGATGACCATATCGATCCTGTGGTCACGCGAATTACACCATAAATAATTGCTCCAAGAGCAGCGAATACACCAATGGTTACGCTCATAAATACGGTTCCAAACAACAAAGCTTGCAGCAGGACAGACCATGCAGAGGAGAAGCGTTGGCGGAAAACATGGATCAGCATCCCCCGGAACAACCATTCCTCGAGCAAAGAACCTAGCAATAAGCTGCTCAACACAAATACGAAGAAATTCCCTCCACCAGCTACAAATTGAACCAAATTCGCAATTTCCGGGAAATTCTCAGCGATCCAACCAAGCTGTGTGAACACCGCGATGAACAGACCAAGCCAAATTCCTGTCCCAGCAGCCATCGCTGCTGATTGTGGTGGAACGAAGCCAAGGTCTTGCATTCGAATGTTTTGCCAGCGAAGCAGCGGCACATAAATGGCGATCACAATCGTATTCGCTGCGATAAGAGAGCTCGCTGGATTTTTGCTAAGCCACGCACTAAACTCATCATCTTGAATCCAATTGTTCAACGCCCAATTGGTGAATAAAACTACGCACATATAAATAGCTAAATAGAGTAGAACTTTACTAATTACAGTTAAAGTTCTCATGTGTGAATAACCTCTTCGTGACTGTATGGCTTGCGAAAGCGGCGATTGCCCAAATATAAGCCAGCTGCAATCATGGCACCTGCAACTGCCATTAAGGCTGACAATATGAATATATCGTTACTCTTCGGGCCTAGATGCCATAGCAAGTATTGAACTCCTTGGCAAGCCACCTGCGCGGCAATCGGCGCCCAGATGGAATCAAACCACACATACAAGAGCGCAAAAATGATAGCCCCAAGAAACCCATACAAGGAAAGCGGAATATCACCAAAGAAGAATAGAACGCCATATAATAACCCTTGCAGCAAAATCGCAACGGTGACAGGCAGAACGCCTCTAAAACTGTTCAGCAGTAAACCTCTGAATAACGTTTCCTTGTATACGTTGCCTAGCAATAGAAAAACGAGGAAAACATACCATTCTGCCCGATTCAAATATTCGAATAACTCTTGGAATTTGAACTGATTGGACTGGATCGCAGGCAATTGCGAGAATGCCACAGTGAACAACCCCGCACCCAAACCCACCCATAGCGACAAGGAAATAGCGCTGCCATCCATCTTTTGAAATCGGGCTTCCTTGAATAGGTTTTGTTTAAATATTAGCTTTATCGCAAAATACATAAGCGGAAAACCAATAATGTCATTTAATATGATGACAATAAGCGTATTTTGTTCAAACCAAGGACTTAACGGGTAGATATAAGCAAAAAATAATTTGGTAACGGTAAGAAACCAGGCAAAATACAATCCGATGACTAGTAGAACTCTCCCTATTGATACAGTCCAATTTCTCATCTTATCGCCCTCTTCCAACCGTAATCGGGTCTGCTTGTACTGAACTTGCACCTTTTTCGAGCCCTCTGCGCCAAATGTATGCCGTTCCACCTACGAGGAAGAGCAGGCTTCCAGTCGTTAGAACATACAACGCGGGTTCTCCTAATTCGTTAATCGCTTCATGCCATCCAACATATTTTGTAATAAAAATAAGACTCATGGCTGAGGTTTGTACAATAATTGGCGCCCACAGGCTCCCTATTCGGATATACAATATCGCGTAGATGAGTCCAGAACCAAAACCAATGAATGACAGGCTGAGGCTTGGCTGAAAATAGGCGTAAACCAATGCTTGCAATATAAGCGCTGCATACAGCGGCATCACTTGAAGCAATTGTCGGTAAATTAATCCTCTAAACAAAATTTCTTCATAGATGGGGGCAATAAGCCCCGCACCTAAAATAACGAATAAAATGGAATCTCCCCTAATGAGATCATCTACGAGAAAGGGGATGGATGGAAAGTGCTGAGCGATGACATCAATTTCAATTAGGCCAATGCTAAACAGGCATCCGGCTGCTCCCATAGCCAGCATCAACCCGGCATCTTTGCCCCCGATTCTCTTGAAGCCGCTAGTTTGAAACAAGGTTTGCTTCTGCTCTTTCCATATGCTTCTCTTCAAACGGAAAACAAGCATATAGATGAGCAAAATGGAGCTAAATAATATCGCCATGAACATCGCCGGGTTACGATCCATAAACTTGGCAAGGCCGAGTGTAGCTTCATACTGATAGGTTGAACGCAGCAGATAAAGCAAAGCGTAAAAGATACCTAAATACCATGCGATATTCCCGAGCATAAACAAAATCTTTTTCAACGTAATGCTCCTTTGCATATGGGGTTGTCCTTACTGCTTGCCGCCAGCTCTAGCATTAGAAGTCTGCTGAAATTGATGAACGGCCATTCTGAGCAGTTTAATATAGCCCTGAGCCCATGCTTTAACCTTTTCTTTCTTTAATCGACGTGCATTAAATTCCCATAAGCCGCTCATTCCTTTGCCTGCTGCGCCCCTGCCGCTGTCTAACGTCAGAATGATATCGAAGAGATGAAGGAGCTGATTTTCGGGAATGAAGCCTGTGCGCGAGCGATCTACAAACAATGGCGTTATAAGGGAACTATTATGGCTCCCAAGCTCTCTCTCCACTTGATTCCAATCGTAGGAAATTTTCGTATTGTCAAACAATGAGTCGGCTGCTCGGATTAGCTCGCTAAACTCCAGCACCGTACTAAAGTCAAGCTCTAAAGGTGTGAGCCGTCCCCTTGATGATGCAACCGGCATTACCAGATCATTAGCGCCTGACTGCTGCTTCCAAAAGAGCAGATAGATTGCTAGAGCAACGGTTGTAATGGACACAGACTCCGAATATGCCATTTCCGCCAGTCCCTCAATTAAATCGTCCTCAAGGGTGAATTGGTACGAACCATTCCTTTGCGCAGCGTATGTGTTATTGAAGCAGTCCTCACCTGCAGCAATTCCAGCGTAATGCCAAATGTGAGGAAGATTGCTTTGGGAATCAATATATTCCGCAAGCGCGGCAATCGTCGGATAATTAAATAGATCCGTCACCTTGAGTAAACCTGGGTACAGCTCTTCCAGTCGCTGGTGGGTACGGACAAGCAGCAGCGACTCTCCCCCAACATCAAAGAAATTATGATGCGTCCCAATAGCGGTTCGGCCTAGCACTTCTCCCCACACAATAGAAATGGTTTTTTCCGTTTCGCTTGCTGCCTCCACATAACGCACGCCTGCATCCAACCGCTCGTCTGGTGCTGGCAATGACTTCCGATCTACCTTGCCATTTGGAGAAAGCGGCATGTGATCCAGTTCCACGTAGACAGCCGGAACCATATAATCGGGTAATGTTTTAGCCAAATGATAACGTAATTGTGCAGTAGTGACTGCATCACTCGTTACGACATACGCGCATAGAAAAGCGCTTTCCCCCGCAGCCCCGTCACGCTTCATGACAACGGCTTCCCTTACGTCTGGATGCCCCGTAAGCGCATGCTCGATCTCCCCGCATTCAATGCGGTACCCCCTAATTTTCACCTGGTGATCCATTCGTCCCAGAAATTCGATGCTGCCATCAGGCAGCCACCTCGCAAGATCGCCTGTACGATACATGAGCTCGTTAGCTGCGAATGGATTTATCACAAACTTTTCCGAGGTCAAATCAGGACGTTTCCAATACCCCCGCGCCAAGCCAGCTCCCGCAATACATAGCTCTCCCGCCACGCCTACCGGTTGAACCTGCATAACATTATTGACCACATATAAGGAAATATTGTCGATAGGTTTGCCAATAGGCACGCTCGTTAAACTTTGCTCTCCTATACACTCGTAATAGGACACGTCGACCGTCGCTTCGGTTGGACCATACAGATTAATGAGCTTCGCAGCATTAGGTTCTCCGATTCGCTCTCTGAATCTCTCTACTTGATTGACCGTAAGCGCTTCTCCGCTGGCAAAAACATAACGTAAGCTCTCAAGCTTTTTACTATCATTAACAAGGCCCGGATAATTCAAAAACAGATGAAGCATAGAAGGTACAAAATGTAGCGTAGTCACCGCATACTTATTAATGGCATCATATATCGCCCCAGGGTCCTTTTCTCCGCCTGGTGCAAGCAAGCATAGCTTAGCGCCTGAGAAGCTCCATAAGAACAACTCCCATACCGAAACATCAAACGTAAATGGCGTTTTTTGCAGAATCACATCATGCATATCAAGCGTGTATCTGTTTTGCATCCACGTAAGGCGATTCACTACGGAATGGTGCTCAATCATTACCCCTTTCGGCTGTCCTGTTGACCCTGAGGTGTACAACACATACGCTAAGCTGCGCGATCGATGGATTTTTTCTAGCGGACCATCATTTTTCTCATGCTGCAGCGCTTCCTCTATGTTCAATCGTTTAGAATCTAGCGACATGTTGCCAAACTGCCTGTCTAAGCGCTGAGTCAAAACAATCCTTGCTCCCGAGTCATCCAGCATATACCGAACTCGCTCTTCAGGAAGCCCAGGTGAGATCGGAACATACGCCGCTCCCGCCTTCAATATGCCGTAAATCGCAATGATCATGTCAACAGAACGCTCCATGATGACGGCTACAGTATCCTCATGCTTCACCCCGTGTTTTCTCAGAACTCTTGCGAGCCGATTAGCCTTCCCATTCAGTTCACGATAGGACATTTCCCCAGTCTCATAGATCAGGGCAGTAGCATGCGGGATCCACTCAGCTTGTGCTTCCAAGTAAGACTCAACAGTCATATGACTTGGATAAGCGGCAGCCGTTTCATTAAATTGAACAAGTTGAATGGCTTCTTCATCCGAATTCAGCAAGCTTATCTGGTTTAAAGAGATATGCGTATCTTTCGTAATTTGCTCCACAATTCGAATATAGTAGCTAATCATTCGGTTGATTGTTTGCTGTTCGAATAGATCCGTTGCATATTCTACAGTAAGGTCTGCACCATCCTCGCGCATTGCAAGCTCAAACGTCAGGTCCAGCTTGGATACAGCGTGCTCCAGCGGCTGCGTCTTTAATTGCAGCACATCAGCTTTCATTGCCGGCACATCCATATTTTGCATTACAAACATGACATCAAAGATTGGATTTCGGCTCAGGTCTCGCTTTACATCAAGTGCAGTTACACAATGCTCGAACGGCAGCATCCCATTATGCATCGCACCAAGCACCTTCTCCTTGATCTGTCGGGCAAAATGAAGAAAGCTGTGCTCACGAGATGGCTGGCTCCGTATAGCAACGGTATTGACAAACATCCCAACAAGCGGGGCTGTCTCTGGATGGGATCTTCCTCCAATCGGCGTACCAGAGATGATATCCTCTTGCCCCGTCAGCTTATGAAGCAGCACGTGAAAACAAGCAAGCCATATTGGAAAACTAGTCATGCCAGCCGTTGCTGCCAATGACTCTACCTCGAACATTAACGAGAGAGGCAGCGCATGGATGATTTTGCTCCCCTTAAAGCTTTGTTCAGCTGGCCTTGGCTTGTCCACTCGCAAATCCAGAAGCGGCAGCGTTCCCGCCAGCTCCTCTCGCCAGTACTGCTCTTGCCTATCCAGCTCTCGGCTCTTCATAAAGCCCTGCTGCCATACAGCTACGTCCTTGTACTGGATTTCAAGCGGCAGCAACGTGCCGCCTTCATAAAGCTTGGTGAAATCATGCGCCAGCACTGTCATTGAAATACCGTCAGATACGATATGATGCATATCAAGCAACAGCAAATGCTCTTGCGCGCCATTCGTAATAAGCGAAGCGCGCAGCAGCGGAGCAATGCTCAAATCGAATGGCTGAACGAATTTCTGCATGCTGCTCAACCCATCCACTTGATCCGTTTTTGTTACATCAGCTCGCACCATTACTCGCTCATGAATGCGCTGCACGGGGGCGCCATCGCGCCATTCAAAGCTTGTTCTGAGCGGTTCATGACGGTCAATGAGCCGCTGCAGCGCCTCTTGCAATCTCTCAACGTTCAGTTCACCACGCATACTGAGTGCGAGCGGCAAATTGTAGGCTGTACTTGAAGGCTTCATATGATGCAGAACGAAAAGCCTATTCTGTGCAAGCGACAATGGGTAAACATCCCTCTGCTCGGCCCTTGTGATAGATGCAGCAGTCCTTTTCGGCGATCTATCAATGAACGCTGCCATCTCTTCTAGGACAGGGTAGGCGAACACATCCTTTAGTGTAAATATGACCTCTAACTGCCGCTCCACTGCACCCGTTAACTGCGCTGCGCGCAGCGAATGTCCGCCAAGCTGGAAAAAATGATCGTCGGTGCGTACGATATGAACACCAAGTATGCTCTTCCATAGCTCTGCCAGTCGGAGCTCCGTCTCACTGCGCGGATCAGCGCCGCCAATAGAATCAGCAAACGTCGGCTTTGGAAGGCTGCTCCGGTCTATCTTCCCGCTAGCATTAAGAGGAAAGGATTGCAGGAAGGCAAACAGAGAAGGAATCATATATTCCGGCAGCATTCCCCTCAGTTTCTCCTTCAGCTCACGTTCATTGCGTTCAAAAGAAGAAACCACATATGCACATAAGGCTGGCTCTCCCGTCCGATCCTTCACGGTCATGACGAGCGCATCGGAAACCTCCTCCAGCTGCATAAGCGCATACTCAATCTCTCCACATTCCATTCGAAATCCTCTAATCTTCACTTGATGATCGAATCGACCCAAATACTCGATATGACCGTCAGCAAGCCAGCGCGCGCGGTCTCCGGTCAAGTACATGCGTTCCCCAGCAAAAAAAGGATCGGGTACAAATTTTTCCGCTGTCAATTCTTGACGGTTCAAATAACCTCTAGCGAGCCCCACTCCAGCGATGCAGAGTTCGCCAGGAATTCCAATCGGCTGCAGCCGCCGCTGCTCATCCACAACGTACAGCCGAATATTTTGAATCGGCGAGCCAATCGGAACAGATCCTTGCTTATAGTTCGCGCAATCATATGCGCTGACATCCACGGTCGCTTCCGTCGGTCCGTATAAATTTATGAGTCGTGGACTTTCGCTGCCTGCAGAATGCTGGCTGTAGAACCCTTCCACCTGTGCAGGCTTCAACGCCTCTCCGCTTGCAAATACGTAACGCAAACCTCCGAAAGGGTTGACCGCCTTAACTTCCGATGCATACTGGAGATAAACGCCCAGCATGGATGGGACAAAATGCATGACCGTCACCGCTTGCTCACGGATGACTTTCATCATGACCTGCGGCTCCCGCTCCCCCCGCGGTTCCAGCAAGTAAACAGATGCCCCTGCAAAACTCCACCAGAACAGCTCCCACACCGAAACATCAAATGTTATAGGTGTCTTCTGAAGAATGATATCTTGCGCGTCAAGCGGATATTGATCTTGCATCCAATGTATACGGTTGATGACCGCAGCATGCTCGATCATAACTCCCTTTGGTTTTCCAGTAGAACCTGATGTGTAGATGACATAAGCCAAATGATGTGCGTTCACTGCAGGCTCCCATAGCCATTCCTCAGCATCATGCGAATCCTTGTCTTCAACAGCATCTATATCTATAATTTCACCATTAAACGGCAGTTGGTCCATCCATTTGTGCTGGGAACATAATAACTTGGCTCCGCTATCTTCAAGAATGTACCCAATACGCTCTTCTGGAAAATGCGGATCGATAGGCAAGTAAGCGCCCCCGGCTTTTAGAATGCCTAAAATCGCTGCCATCATTTCAAAAGAGCGCTCTGCAACAATCGGAACAATCGTCTCTGCTCCAACACATTTCTGACGGAGCAGCAGAGCAAGTCGGTTTGCACGATCATCAAGCTCACGGTAAGTAAACATACCGTCGTTCGATCGAATGGCTGGAGCATTCGGCGTCTTGCGTACCTGTGCCTCAAAACAGCCATGAATGGTTTCGCCACCAGGATACGGCCTTGCTGTATCATTCCATTCTTGAAGAAGCATTTGCGCTTCCTTCTCCATAATTAAGCTGAGGGAAGAGCAACTCATACCTGGCTCATCCGCCACTTGTTTCAATACATTGAGCCAATGATCCGCCAGCCTCATCATCGTCGCTTTATGAAATAATCGCGTATTGAACTCTAGCTCCGCTCGAAAGCCTCCGTCACCATGAGGATAAAGATCAAGCTTAAAATCCAATTTAGATGTCATGTTTTTACCTGAGCGTATAGGCTGTACCCCTACAGTGTGACCCTTTACTTCCAGATCATTTCCGATCTGGTTGTGCAAAATCATCATCGTATCGAACAGCGGGTTTCGTGAGGGATCCATCGTCATTTGCGCAGCTTCAATCATCTGGTCAAAGCTCACATCTTGATGTTCGAGTGCTGCAAGCATATGATCATGTGACGCCTTCGCAAATTGATCAAATTTCATTCCATCGCCTATTTTAAGGCGAATTGGAAGAAAATTATTGAACATACCGATCATATTAGCCGTTTCGGGATGTGATCTTCCTGCCGCTAGAGCCCCAATAATCAAGTCATTTCCACTTGTATACTTTTGAAGAAGCAGAGCGTAGGAAGCAAACAACAGACTATTTAAGCTAATATTTAGCGTATCGGATACAGATTGAAGCCGAATTGCTAGCTCTGAAGGGACATGGAATCCAAACGTCTCCCCCTCCAGCGATTGCCGTTCCCCACGCGGGAAGTCAAGCGGCATGTCGAGGCTCGGAGGTGGATCGCTTAACTCGGTCTCCCAATATCGGAAGCTCTTGCGCATGCGTTCCGTATTCCCTTGGCCTGATCTCCATACCGCATAATCCTTGTACTGAATATGCGGCTCTTCCAAGCGCTTGCCGTCTAATAGTTTGACTAGCTCTTCAATAAGCAGACTCACCGAAATGCCATCCGCAATAATATGGTGGATATTTAGAAGCAAATAAGTTTCTCCGCATGCGCTGCTTAGCAGCCGTGCGTCAAGGAGCGGTGCTTGTGAAAGCGGCAACGGCTTAGCAAATTCGCAGAACTGTTGCTCCAGATCTATTGTTGTGTCGCTTATCTCTTGAAGCTCGAACGAAGCATGCTCATGTATAATTTGACGCGCCTCACCGTCAATAAACTGGAATGATGTACGAAGCGGCTCATGCAAAGCAATAAGTCCTTTTATGGCTCGTTCCATATCCGTTCGCTGAACATGGCAAGTTAAGCGCAGCGCTAGCGGGATATGATAGGCTATACCCGCGTTTGCAATTTCTTCAATGAGAAAAATACGCTGCTGGGATGGACTTAACGGGTAAGAACGAGAAATGTTTATCGGTTTTATCGGTTCATATGCCTCTATATCTGCCCTATCAATCCATTCTGCTTGCTCTCTAACTGTTGAACGTAGAAATACTTCCTTGATCGGCATTCGGACATGATATTGCTTATAAATTTCCGATACAAGCGTTGCAGCCTTCAATGAGTGACCGCCATGTGCGAGGAAATGATCATTAACGCCAACAGCCTCTGCCTTCAAAACCATTTCCCAAATGGTTGCAAGCTGAATCTCTGTTTGGGTTGTAGGCGGGACATAGGCTGCTGCCATTCCGATGCTCAGTTTAGAAAAGTCAGGCTCAGGCAATGCGTTTTTGTTAATCTTGCCGTTAGAGGTGAGCGGGAGCTTCTCCACCCGCACGAAGACTGCCGGAATCATAAATTGCGGCAGCTTTGCTCCCAGTTCTGCTTGCAGCCGATCTATGGAAAGTTCACCATTTGCTACGATGTAAGCAGCAAGCTGTGGATCGCCGCTGCGGTATTTCAGCATAACTACCGCTTCCCTAACGTCCTCACACTCTAGCAGTTTGCTCTCAATTTCCCCCAGTTCTATACGAAATCCACGCAGTTTCACCTGGGTGTCGAGCCGATCCAAAAACTCTAGATTACCGTCAGGCAGCCGCCTGACCAAATCCCCTGTCCTGTAAAGCTTTGTTCCCTCCTTAAAAGGATGGGGAACAAATTTATTTGCAGTAAGCTCCGGCAGGTTCAAGTAACCTTGTGTTAAACCATCGCCGGCAATACATAACTCCCCAGGCACAAGTGGTGGGAGCAAGGTACCATTTTCGTCCAATACAAGTGCTTCTGAATGTGCGATAGGCTTGCCTATTGGAATTGCAGCATTGTCCTGTTCTAGCGAGTCAATCGGATAACAAGTAGCGAAAACAGTAGACTCTGTTGGACCGTACACATGAAGCAGCACGCCTGAACCGACGGTCTTATAAGCTCTTCTAATATGCGAGGCTGATGCGCGTTCACCGCCAAACAATAGATGACGAAGGGAAGGCAAGTCCTTCAATCCAGAGTCAACGAATGCATTAAACAAAGCTGTAGTCGCAAAAAATACCGTAACCCTTTGTTTCTTCATCAATAAAATAAGCTGATGGATATCAAGCAAATCGTTTTCATTCACAAGGACGAGCTTTGCGCCGTTCAAAAGTGCCCCATAAAAATCAAACGTCGACCCGTCAAACGCATAATTCGATAACTGCAGCAGCGCATCCTCATTCGTGATTCGGATATAGTCAGTATCCCGAGCAATGCGAATGACGTTTCGGTGCGTAGTTAAAATTCCTTTTGGCCGTCCTGTGGAACCAGAGGTGTACATTACATAAGCTGCGTCGTCCCCTGTTACATCTACGTTCAAATTATGTCCCTCTGCCTGTCTCCACTCGTTCCTCATAGCATCCATGTCAATCTTATCTACTGGTCTATTCCCAGCTTGAGCAAGCTTGCCGACTATATGGCTTGTCCGGGCATCTACTATCATTATAGAAATATCAGCGTCCCCAAGCATAAACTCAATCCTGTCGATTGGATAACTCGGATCGATTGGCACATAAGCGGAGCCGATCTTTAACACAGCAAGTATCGCAACTGGCATATTAAAGGATCGATGAAGAAGCAGCGCCACACGTGAATGCGGAACTACTCCATGGTTGATGAGCCATCTAGCCAGAGCATTTGCCATTTCATTCAGCTCTGTGTAAGAGAGGCTCGCCTCATCCATAACTATAGCCGGGAGCTGCGGTGTATGAGCCACCTGCCTCTCGAACAACCGATACAGCGTCGAATCGTTAGGATAAGATGAACGCCGTGCCATGCTATTTTCCAAAATAAGCTGGCATTCATCCACGTCTAACATAGGAATCATCTCAACAGTCGTCTCAGGGGATTGAACTGCTCCATGAGCCAATGTTTTAAAATGGCGAGCAAATCCTCTTACTGTTTCCTGACTGTACAAGTCGAGGGAATATTCAATAGATACTGTAATGCCTTCCTCCGAAGCTATACATTCCCAAGTCATATCAAATTTAGATGTACCTGTCCCTATCGGCTCAGGCTTGAATATGACATTCGCTGTATGAAACTGTGGAATTTCCATGTTGTGCAGCGTAAATACAGTGCTGAACAATGGATTACGGCCATGTTCTTGTTTTGCCTCTGCCAGCTCTACAATTTCTTCGTAAGGGACGTCCTGATGGTCTAGCGATAACAATATTTGTTTATTGATCTCTTCAAAGCATTGAAGGATCGAAAGCTCCTTGCCAGCCCGAAGTCGCAGCGGCACCATATTGACGAACAAGCCCACGATACCTTCCATCTCCGGCCTTGTTCTCCCTGCCGACGCAGTACCGATCACCATATCAACTGCTCCGGTGTACTTGCTCAGCAGCATAAAGTAAACGGAAGTTAAAACGGTATACAACGTACCGCCTGTTCGGAAAGCTAATTGCTCCAGCTTAGCTGTAAGCGTTGCATCGAGTACAAATTTTTCGATAGCTCCCTTGTAGCTAGGAGTGAGCGGGCGCCGATAATCTGCCGGGATGTCGATCTCCCCCGCTCCCTCCTTGAAGATTTGCCGCCAATACTCTCTCTGCCTTATCATGCGCCTATCTTCTGCCCTGAACCTTTTCTCCCAATCAGCAATATCGCTGTATTGAAAAGAAATTGGAGGCAGCTGAGCCCCTTCATACATCGCCACAAATTGCCCGATTAATATTCCCATCGACGTGCCATCCGTAATGAGATGATGCATATCAAATAACATCAGATGGCGGTTATGACCGAGTGTGATTAACTCCATTCGGAACAACGGCGCCTTAGACAGCTCATAGGGCTGCAGAAATGTACTTATTTTGTGCTGCATATCACTCTCTGACCAGCCGCACCAGTCTGTATAAACAATGGGCAGCTCTATTGAATCTGCAATTCGACCGACCACGATATCATTGTCCATAACAAATGATGTACGTAGTGAAGAATGCCTGTTGATCAAAGACTCCCACACCTGTTGAAACTTACTGAGGTCCAGCTCCCCCTCAATGCTTATGCGCTGCGGAAGATGATAACGAAGGAGACCTGAATTCATTTCCTCAACAATAAATAATCTCTTCTGAGCAGATGTAGCGGGATACCAATCCCTCATGCCTCCATTTGAAATTACTTCGCACTGGCTATTTCTTTGCTCTTCTTCAGCAGCCGCTTCCGCGACATAAGCGGCGAGTAACCGAACAGTATAATGCTGAAACAACTCACTCAGAGATACATTTATGCCAAATGTCGACTGCAGCTGGGCAGCTACATAAGCTGCACGCAGTGAATTACCGCCATGCTCCAGAAAATGATCATCTATTCCAATGCGGTCTGTCTTCAGCACTTTTTTCCAAATAGACAATATGCGATGTTCGGCATCCGTTTCAGGAGCTGCAGCAGCCGACTCGGGAGCTGTTTCTTCCATAATCGCTGCCAGCGACTCCAATTCCGAAATGACTGAAGAGAATTGTCCGCTCTGCATACTCTCAGCAAGCGTGTAACGCTGAATTTTCCCAGAGGTCGTTTTCGGAATACGCTTCACTGGAACAATGAGCTCCACTTGGAGTCCAGTTTTTCGATTTAGCAATCGCTGCACGCTTTGCCTCAGCGGTACAAAACTGTTAAGCTTTCCTCGATATTGAATAAATACGGCGATCTCATCCTGCTTCGTTGCTTCATTGTGAATCGCGCTAACAGCTACTTTGCCTATTTCTGCTCCCTTAATTTCACTTGCCAGCATTTCCAAATCATGCGGGTATACGTTCTGCCCATTGACGAAAATAATATCCTTCATGCGGCCAGTCACATACAATCTGCCGTCTTGCATAAATCCCAGATCACCGGTATTCAGCCAACCGTCTGTCGATAGTATGACGGCGTTCACATCAGGGCGGTTAAAATAACCCTTGGTGACATTCCTCCCTCTAATATGAAGGAGTCCAACATAGCGATCTGGCATTTGCCGACCAGCCTCGTCGCAAATTTTAAGCTCGCATTCGGATACAGGGAACCCGAGCTCAACGATTTCTATTTTATTGGGATCATCTGCTGGAGTATCCTGAATAACATCCCCGAAATTCAAGCCTTTTCGGCTTACATATAAGGTATTCAAGCTCTCCTCCACATGCGGAAATGTAACGGCCAAACTTGCTTCCGCTAGTCCATAGACGGGAAATATACATTGTTCTCTAAGCCCATAAGGCTTCATCTGTGCGAGAAACTCGCGGCAATTGCTCGCGGATATTGGTTCCGCTCCGTTAAAGATAAGCCTTACCGAACTAAGGTCCCAGCAGGTGGCATTCTCAGGTTTAAAATGCTGCAGAAAGTGAACATAACCAAAGTTAGGTGATGATAGACAGGTAATGCGATGCTGATGCGTCAGCTCCATCCACTTCATCGGATGAAGCACGAATGTCGAGGTCGGCATCTGCCATTGATTCATAAGCCCAAGCATCGGAGTTAGATGAAATCCAATCAAACCCATATCATGCGTAAGCGGGAGCCAGCTTAAAGAGGAATCAGCCTCGGTCGACTGCGCGCCCTCCAATATCGCCCGCATATTCGAAAGTAAGTTGCCATGTGTCAAAACAACACCTTTAGAATCACCTGTAGAACCAGAGGTGAATTGGATAAATGCAACATCATCCTCGGTTGCCGCATAGACTGTTCCTTGGCGTTCTATTGCAGCTGCTTCATCCAAAACATTCTTGATCGGCAGCATTTTATTTTGCAGCAGCTGCCCTGCGGCATGCTCTTCATTATTGAGACAATAAGCTGCAACAGATTCCCATATTTCTGGATCGCACAGCAAATACGGATTTCCAAGTTGGCTGCATACTTGAAGAAGCTTCTTCCTTCCTTCGTCAGTTCGTCCCGCTGTAAGTGGAACGGGAATCATGCCACCCAATAGGCAGGCCCAAAACAAAACAAGAAATCGTTCATTATCTTCGCTCTGCAGCACAACATGCTGCCCTTTGCCAAGCCCTCTTATCTGCAGCTGACCGAGTACTGCACCCGCTGCCTTGCGTAGTTGTCCATACGACACGAATCGATCCTTACCCGCCTCGCAGAACGTAATGCCCGCACCGCTCGTTCCGCTTGCAATGAGTACTTCTGAGAGATTTCGGATGATATTCATATAGCTCCCCCTACTTTTTGTCTGTGGCATTATACCGTTGTAGAGTGCAGCTCTTGATACTTGTCCGTCACAATCCGATTATTCTCATCCATAATGACCACATCGGGCTTGTACACCCTCGCTTCATGATCTTCCATCATGGCGTAGGAGATAATAATAACGAGATCTCCTGGCTGAACCATTCGCGCAGCCGCTCCATTTAGACAAACCATGCCTGAACCTCTTGGGCCAGTGATCACATACGTCTCCAACCGCGCGCCGTTGTTGATATTTACAACTTGCACTTTCTCGTTCTCTAAAATATTGGATGCGTCTAAAATATCTTGATCAATCGTGATGCTGCCTACATAATTCAAATTTGCTTCCGTAACGACCGCACGGTGAATTTTGGATTTGTGAATTTCTCTAAACATAAATAACACACTCCTCATAGAATAGTGAATTTGGTTAATATACCGATAAATAATTGGGCTTTAACACAACCTTAACTTACTTTTATTTGTATTTATTACAAATTTTAAAATAAAAAAGACAAAGAAATTACTCTGTTAACATGAAAGCGTTATCAATAGTTTATTAATAACTTCTTATTACATACGACTAAGTAGTTTTGGTTGAAGGTATAGCTTATGCGGGTTGAATACTCGAGTTAAAATAACATGTGGGTTAACTTGTTGGGGAGACTGACAAGCATGTAGATTAGCAATGAAATCATTTACTAGAAAAGAGCTGCGCAATGAAAGAGGTGTGGGAAAATGCTGTAAAGGTTTAGCTTATTTTGATATCAAAGAGCGTGGTCATCCTGACTAATTTGATACTAATATCAAAAAAATGATACTTTTTACCATTCGAACTCATACCTATAGTAGTTGGATTGCACCTATGAATGAAAGGGGATTTTTATGTTAATAAGGGGTGGAATTCTCTTTTTTTGATTTATATGGTCACAATTGTGATAGATTCGCGCATAATAAACGATTTCGTGTAAGACAATAGGGAGTTGTTTTATTCTCTGACGAACTGTATTGAGCTTATTCCATAGAAAACTAGGCTTCTTTCGTTTTAACGAATCTAATTAACGTTCGGTGAAAATAAAGTATTAGACAGGAGTCATTGAATTAACGCGATTTTTGAATTGAAGGATCGTCAGCTTTTAAAAAATAAGTTTTAGACTAACCCCATAACAAAAGCAGCGGCGAACCAAGACCAGATAAATAAAGTCTTAGACTGCCGCGGCTATTTCAACTAACGTTCTCTGTTAGTTCATGACTTTTCACTACTTAGGATGGCTTCAATAACGTCTATCATAGTTCCTTGAGAAGGCTCTTTTTTAGTAATCCATTTTATTAATTGAGCAACATAATAATCCATAAGAGAATTCGAGAAAAAAGAATAATTGGATAGCAATGCAATTCCTACACGGAGTTCCTTGTTGAAAGCTAGATAACTGTTAAAACCAGCTGAACCCCCGTTATGCCAGAGGATACCTTTATCTAGAAGTTTATCCCCACCC
The DNA here is from genome assembly GCF_052114265.1 of Paenibacillus sp. MCAF9. Lineage (NCBI taxonomy): Bacteria > Bacillati > Bacillota > Bacilli > Caryophanales > Paenibacillaceae > Paenibacillus > Paenibacillus sp. MCAF9. Next base: position 12,794 of record NZ_JBFREL010000014.1, on the reverse strand, counting down.
CAGCCAAAATAACGGTTTGAATTTCCGATCCATATAGGGATATGACTTTTTTGCAGTGTAGAGGCTATCGGATTATCATTATTTAGATTGGCTTGGACAAATAAACTCAAATCGTTAACCGATGACTTAATCCCCCCAGCTCCTTCATGTATAGAGAGACTCCAGTGAAGGACTCTCTTCCCAGTTGAAGCATGTCCATTCAAAAACCTTCTATTCTGTTCTGAATCAAGTGTAACGGCTGTCTCATTCATCTTTAATGGGATCGTTATGTATTTTTTCAACAGTTCATCATACTTGCTTCCTGACACCTTGCATAGAATATTCCCCAGTAAGCCCACATCGATATTGGAATATTGCTCGTTACTTCAATTAGAAACGGCAGCTGAGCATTAGACCAGCTAACGTAGTGTATTGAACAATCGTGCCCGTTAGCTCAATCAAAGGCAGTCAGTCGTCGGTGGTCAACATCACTCCATGAAGACATCCTTGTACCATACCCCTAAAAAGAATACAATTGCAAACAAACAGGAGAGTGCAAAAATCAGTAATACCAATCCTAATAAAAACCAAAGGATTGTTTTCAGTATCTTCTTAATTTTAACATTCACCGTCCATCACCTATTCCATTAATCGATATTTTCTTCCGCATTAAAGACGATTATATTCATCGTTTTGTTGCGCTAAACTGCCCGTTAGCTTAACCATAAACTCGCTCTACCTGGAATTAGACTTGATTCAAAATTAGTCGAAGAATTATCCATTGATCGAAACTCGATTTTAAAGTCGGATTCACCAGTAATTTCTTCGAGAATTTGCATAATGAAATTGGAGTATCTTTGGTATAACCATTCCGTAGTAAAGTTGTTCGGACTGTAAATTAAATATGTACTTTCCACGTACTCTGCCTTCGTACTCTTAAACCATGTATTGAAGCTTGGAATTGAAATTTCGCTTTGTATTTTGTCCAATGCTTTTGTCCAGACATCAAGTTGTTCCGTTACTTCTATTTTAGTATTCTTAACTTCATGAATTACTGGCTCCCCATTTACCCTTTCACTTAGAAGAAGTTCTTCAACAGATTTGCTGAAGACCTGTCCTAGTTTTAGCAGAACTTCGATATCAGGCAAACATTCGCCTTGTTCCCACTTGGAAACGGCTTGATGGCTTACGCCCAGTAAATTGGAAAGTTCTACTTGCGTTAATGATAGTCCCTTCCGCAAGTCCAATATGTTTTTACCGACTTTTACATTATCTAACACTGTGGATCACCTCCATTACTCAACTTAAGCAAATAGTATCATAAAGAAAGCGAAATCAAAATCGAGTATATGTTGAATTGAATGTACCATTAAATGCAACCGTGGGTTGCAAAGGATGTTGAACTAAACTGCCCGTTAGCGTTTGAAGCACCCGTAAGTCTAAAGCTATTTTCCGAGTCTACAACTTTATTTTTCAGTCTAATACTTTATTTTCTGTGGACATTTAACGCTATAGCATGATTTTTAAGGTGTCTTTGGCTGCTTTTCTCGAAATAACGATTCTAGAGTTCGTTGCAATGTTAATCCATTCTGAATGGTTTAAATAAGAGTTTTTAGGTTCGTAAGCCGTGTATTGGATAAGGGGAGCTCATCGTTTTGCCTAAGTTTCATCAAAATAAAGTAGGGCTATCCCAGGCGTAGATAAATCTACGCTTGGAACAGCCCTTGGGAAGATTGCAGACAAAATCACGAACCAATTGCCTGCAACTTATCTACCAAATCGAGCGCATCTGCCAAGCATTCATGGTTTGAAGCAGCGCATCGCCGCCGCGAGCAAAGAAAGAGATACCTATATCTTCTGGTCTCGGATAAACCCGATTGGTCATGGCGACCCTGCCTTCGCCTGCAAACAATTCAATAGAGGAGCGATCAAGAAACAGTCTTAGCTGCAAACGCCCGTCTGAAGACAACTGAAGCGGCGCCTCGCTAACTCCGCCATCGCCTTCACCGCCAAGATTACGATCCATATAAATCTTTTGTTCGCTTATGGAATAGCTAATTTCTGTATAGTCTGTCCCATCCTCGGAGCTGCGTACACGAATACCTACTTCTGTGGCTTCCGTTCCAGCCAGATCAAATACGATATCCATTTCAAGAGAGTCTCCATGGAAACCATTTATTTTGACAAATTCGTTGCTTGATAGAGCTACATCAGACGCCGAAACCTGTTGTCCACGCAGCATGGAAAGCTCCGGCACTGGATTGCTTCGCACCGTACCATCGGCTGCTAACGTCAATTCGCGCGGCAGCGTCATTCCGCCAAGCCAGCCATGCGCTTGCTCGGGCATCGTCGCTCCCCATATGTTCATCCATGCGATCATAATTCTTCTACCTTGATCATCAAGCAGCGTTTGCGGCGCATAAAAGTCAAAGCCATAATCGATTTGTCCCATCTGCTGCTTATCAAAGCGGCAGCTTGCGTAATCGAACGTCCCTGACAAATACAGGTTTTTGATTGGTGCAATATTCATCGGGGAGATGAGCAGCGTATGCTGCTTGCCTTCTCCAAGCGGGAATAGATCTGGACATTCCCACATATCTCCCATCGTACCATCACTCTGCGCCGCAGCACCTTGATATTCCCAGCTCAGCAGATCGCTCGACGTATAAATTAACCCTTTGCCAAGTCCGTCTTTGCCGTAACCAACGACCATATGCCAATTATCTTCATGCTTCCACACCTTCGGATCACGGAACCCGAACCGCTGCGCATCAGGTGAATCACCGATCACCGGATTAGCAGCATACTTGTGGAACGTCACACCGTCGGTGCTCGTTGCTAAAGCCTGAACCTCTTCCGGTGTTTTGCCATCAACATGTCCCGTATAAATTAACGTTAAAACGCCATTGTTATCTACTGCGCTTCCTGACCAACAGCCCTGTCCGCCAAACTCCGCTTTGTCATAATCCTCGGATGGTGCTATCGCAACCGGCAGATGCTCCCAATGAACTAAATCCTTGCTTCTAGCATGTCCCCAGTGCATCGGACCTTGCTTCGATTGATAGGGGTCATGTTGATAAAACAAATGATAATGTCCTTCAAAATAAATCATGCCGTTCGGGTCATTCATCCAGCCTGCTGGCGGCATCATATGATAATGAAGCCGATATGTTGTATCAATCGTTTTCACATTTTCTTGAAGCGCTTTATTCGCATTTGCAATATGACGTTGATGAAGGTCTTGTTTGCTTGTCGTATTTTCCAACCTGATCACCCATCCTTGCTTGTGAATTTTCATCACGCCAATTGAGCATGTGTAAACGCTTACTTTTTATACCAATCCGTCCTCCCGATCGCAAATAGCTCCAGGCCATTGCTTTCGGTAGACGGACTCACCTCTGCTGTAAATACAGCTGCTACGTTCTCTTAATTCTAGGATCAGCACTATATTGCAAATAGTATTCTTTTGACCTTTGCCACTATTTAAAATACTGCTTGACTATACCTTTACCCTCATTAACTTCCACTTCGGCATAAGCACCGTTTATGAGCGTAATTTGTGGAGGGACATGCCCGCAATCCACATCATAAATGATCGGAATTTGAAGCTCTTCTGCGAGCTCTTGATACACATCTTCAACGGTATAACCATCTACGGATTGATTTGCTGGACTCCGTCCGAACAAAATGCATGGGCTTTGCTCAAACCAGCCTGCCAGCTTCATTTGAACCAGTGATCTTCGTAAATCTACGGTCGATAACTCACAGTTTTCGAGGTACCACAAAATAGGCTCACCATCGATAAACTGCTCTCGAAAAGCGGATACATCACCATAAGGTGTGCCGACTAAATGTCTAATCACATCAATACAGCCTCCAAGTATACGCCCCTCGGTCTTCACTTGTTGGTTGGAGGTCGATTTCCAGTATGTAGGCTCGTTCAAATGAAATACATAAGGGGTTGGATTATCGTGCTGCCATTCTTTTTGATAATTGTTAGACGAGTATTGAATGATAGCTTTTCCCGCCTTAGTAGATAAAACCGGTTGCCACATGGCTGTCGTCTCATCCGAATATTCGCCTCTTAGATCAAATAAATTAGCGCCATGTGCAGTCGCTATGCCTGTCTTTAACGTAGTCGCAAATAGCAGTACGCTTATATCTGAATAGCCCATTATCCATTTATCATTTAAGCGGTCGAAATCAATATATTCAAGCATCTCAATCAACAGCTCGCCTCCCCATGGAGGAATGACGATATCAATGTGATCGCTGCTCATCATTTCATTAAACTCATCGGCACGTTTTTTGGCAGGTGATGATTTGGCTTTATTTTGCGTCCAAACTGTCTCCCCGCAAATGACTGAATACCCTTTCGTCTCCATACGACTGCAAGCCAGCTTAAACGAGTCATGCATAGAAGCAGAAACCCCATTCGATGGTGCCGTTACGCCTATCATTGCTCCTTCTTCAAACCTCGGATATTTGATCATCATTGTCCCCCAGCATAAATGTCTTTTAAAATAGAGAACGCGTCATTCTCTAATGCCATTAGCTCTTTAACGATGGTTATACATTGCTCTTTTTGTTTCACTTCGCGCTCTCGCGGCTCTTGATATGGATACATCTCTTTCAGCTTATTAGATCGAGAGACAACTTGTCTATACGTATGGATTAACTCGTTAAAGCTTTGTCCTTCCATACCTAATGGTGTTCCCTTTAATTCCGTCAGGAACTGCACGGCATGACTCCTAGCTTCGCACAAAATTTCGATAAATAAACTGAAATAATATTTATCCATCGTTTCCCTCTCGAGTGCATCCAGCCAACGTTCGTAAGCTTTTGCGCCAACGAGATACGTTTTGCCCTGCCACCGATAAGCGCCATCCTCATTTAAACGAATAACATAATCAAGCGCTTCTATAAAAGCGGTTCGTTCGTCTACTGCTTGAATAGGAACAACCGAATGCAAAGAAATGAGGCCGCCTGCCTTGTTTTTTTGTTCGGATTTCTCACCATTCTTTACACAGTTTATACAAGGACAACGGCTTAGACCTAAGAAACTCCAAGGTATTGCATCTTCGCTGTGCTCATACCCTGTATGCCAATTATATGTATAATAACCGTGATCATCATGGGCGTACACGACAGATGTCTGGTTTTGAATATCAATATTTTTAGAAAAAACGGGATGATTGGCACGTAAGGCGCGCTTTGCTTTCTCCCACGCTTCCGCTTGCAGACGTTTAAAGTCTTCTCCTTCCGCATAAGCATGCAGCCCACTAACCTCTAATCCAATATTGCGAACAAGCCGAAAAACCTCCGGCTCAGGAGGTCCCCCGTTAGGTTCAACTAGTCTTTCATCAATGACATGTAAGAAAGCAAGCCCCGTCATGCCATAAATCCATGCTGCCGAGAGAGGCATTTGATAAAAGTCAGCCGTAGATTTAATAGCACCAATTAATGAACTGTCCAGTCCACTAAATTTGTAATGATCAATTTTCACCAGTGTGTTAGCACTCCATTGATTATTTTCATCCATAGGGCTACCTCCATCTCTTCATGGTCACGCCTGCAAAACCTCTACACTACAGTCGATTCCAATGTTTTTGCTATAGCTTCCTCTAAGGGTGTAGCCGTCAAGCCAAACCTCTCTGAAAATAGACTGCTGTCAATAATAAAATCATTTTCGAACTGGTACAGCATTTCGATGCTTTCTCGAGCTGCCGGTATAAACAATCCCCCTATCCGAAGCATCGTTTTCCCCATCGTTTGAATGTTTGCAGGGAATCCAGCAAGTCGATAAGCTGTTTCAACAAATTCTCTTGTTGTAACCGCAGCATCGTTCGGAACATGCCAGGCACGGCCAAATGCATCTTCATGTTGACTTAACACGACAAGCGCTTTCCCAAAATCATCGATAAACGTATACGTATGCTTCTTATCCGGATTCCCCATAACCGTGCACGCTTTGCCTTCCACTATCGGCTTGAACAACCGTGAACCAACAGAAGAATGGTGAACATTCGGTCCAAAAAAATCCGCTCCCCGACCCATCGTCACCTGCAGTATCCCCTCTTGATAGAGCTGCAGCAGACGATTAGACATGTCTGCGCGTACTTTCCCTTTCTTAGTCACGGCTGTGTAAGGTAATCCTTCATGCATGCTCCCATTAACCTGCCCATACATATATACATTTTCGGCAACGACCAGCTTCGCTCCTGCAGCTATAGCTCCCGATATGATATGCTCCTGAAAAGGCAAAAACAACTCATGCCACTTCTGATATGGCGGCTGCGCACACTGAAAGACAACCTTTGCATGTTTCATTATGGCCTTTGTCTCATCCTCATTCATTACGTTCGCTTGCTTTACACTCACCCCTGAAGGCACAGTCGCTTTCCCGCTCAAACTAACCATTTTGACAGGTTCTCCAAGAGCAACAAGCTCCCTCATGACGGCCATACCCAGCGGACCCGTTCCGAAAATCACATTCATATTGTTTTTTCCTCCCCATTTGGCGAATAAAAACAATATAAACCCTATAGTAACTATAGGGTCAACGCTTTTCGAACAGAAACTTGAAGCTCTACAATAAACTCCTCCGGCTTCATCATTTGAGCCATATCAACCAAATACAGCTCAATCGACGGGCCCGCTTCGATGTAGTTATGCTTCTCCATCCACTCCAGCAGCTTGCTGTAAATCCGTTTGCACGATTCGGCATTCGGAATTCCGCAATAAAGAGCTGTAATATACTCGCCTTCAGGGACAATTCGGCTATAATCATTTGGAGCTTGAGCACCAGTAGAATCGGTAGAAATACAAAATTCCAAATCGGAATCCTCACGATCAAATGTCAAAATATTTTCATGGTAAATCGTCATCAATTGCTTCGGAATTAATCCATTTGCTTCCGCCTGCTGAAATAATCGTGTAAACTTCACAACCGATGCTTCCATCCCGCATGCTGATCTGCTGCGATCAGATAGGATACGCCGCTCCGGCAAATGTTTTAATTCCACTAACACATCAAGGTTTTTAAGCTCATCGCCTAAATCCAGCAAATAATTGATTTGTTCCGATCTCTTTCCTATTAATTGTACAAGCTGTTCTAATTGTTCTATTTCAGTAATCGTGTTCCTTCGTTTTAATTCAAGCTTTTCTATTAAACTGCTTAAGCTTCCCTCTTTTAAAGCTGCTTTTATTTCATCAAGCGAAAATTGCAATGTTTTCATGTCTTGGACGATTTTAATATAAAGAAGTTCATAATTGGAGTAATACCGATAACCAGTGGATTTATCCGTATGGCTGGGTATGACCAAGCCGATCTTATCGTAAAAGCGCAGTGTTTGAACAGTGATATTACATATCTTTGCCGCTTGGCCTATAGAGTAGAATTGATCGTTGCTCATCGAAACTATTCCCCTTTGAGAGTCTCGCCTGTTAATAAATCTATCTGCTGCAAAATGGGTTCAGCTAATTCAAGTTGTTTCGTCGCAAATTCCAAATCGCCATGCCCTGCGAGAGCAAAATCCAGATTGCCTAAGGTAGACATCAGTATGCGTGCAGAAACTGCAAAACCAAAAGCCTTTTTGTCAGAAACAATATCAGAATGATTCAGCATACATGTGAAAGTTGGCTCTTGTGTTCCACCAAATAAAACAAGGTTGCCAACATAGGAGGCCAAATCCCAGTAGTAGGGCATTAATGATATGTCCTCAAAATCCATCCATAACCAGCCCTCCGGGCTCGGTATCAGGTTCCCTGCATGAGCATCTCCATGACTGGGTACTAACAGGCCTAGCTCCTCCCGCATCTGCTCATCCCATTTATGAAACTTCTGCAATAATGCTTGTATTCGTTCATCGGGGTTTTGTCTTAATCTTTGTGCTGATTGACAAGTGCGCTCCCAAACGCCAAGCATAGGAACATCACCTTCGAAGTCCTTCATTGCCTTAGAAAGTTTGTTAATAAGATCAACTRCTTCCTTCGGTGATGGAGGTTGCAAGGCTGCAGGATGGACATAAGCCCACAGCGTCAGCCATGTATCTGCCACGTTATGAGGACCCGCATCAACAAGGCTAGTTGGCAGCAGCACAGGGACATTCTTGGAATGTAGGTAACGCGCTACAAGCAGCTCTCGATCCTGTATCTTGTATGCATACTCTCCATCTGCTTCTGAGAGAACAATCGCTATTCTTGCCACAATGGGATAAGGAGCTAGATGAATAATTAGATTCCCACCCTCACTAAGCACATGAGGCGTAATATCGGTTAACCCCCATTCATTGGCCATTAATAATAATGATGAGATAAGCTCGTTTTTATTAGGCATTTCAGCAGCTCCTTAACAAAGTTATACATTTATTTTAGCTTCACTGCTGTATCGCTCAAAGGTAAAAAACGTTTCATAGTCAACTCTAGGCAAAAACTACTATTTCTCAACGCTTCAACTTTATCTCATACTTCGATTAATGACATGCTTTATGCCATTATTCAAATCAAGGCTTTTAAGTTCGGGCACATCGACTTAAAAAACAATGCTCAGCCGCCAAAAGCAATACGATAACCGTTATTGTCGACAATGGTAAGCTCACTCCATCCATCTGACCAATGCGGTCCTTGCACAATCTTCACTTCTTTTGAAATAAACAACTTATGTAACTGTCTTAATCCCTCTGGATTCGTGTAGCAGAAAGCATCAAAATAAAGTCCGCCTTCTACTGACGAATTGGGCCGAATATCACTTTTCAATTTAGCTTCGTGTAGAATAAAGGTCACATCTCCGTAGTTCATATGGATGTGTCCGCCGATATTTTCTGAAGTAAATCCTATTTCTTCATAAAAATGAACGGAATCTTGTAAATCTGCTACTAAAAAAACCAATGATGGTCCTTTCAAATGAACCAAGTTTACACTATTATTTTCCACCAATAACAACTCCTAAAATTTATAATTTATTCTAACTATTTCAACAAAAAGAAAGTTCAATCATCAACCTCGCAAAATATCCGTTTTATGATTCAATAGATCCCTAAACAGCTGCTTCTGCACGCTGCTAATGCATTCAATATCGATATCCTCCAATTTCGTAAAAACCAACTGCAGTGACTCATTATTGCTGTCCGTATGCAGTACATTCTTACCATCCTCAGCTAATTTACCTGTTAAATCTACCGCCACGTTGAAGATAAACATGACGAATACAACTTCATTGCCATCAGGATATCGATACTGCATATTGGGACCAGTATAAATGGAATACAAATCATATTCTGTTACATGCAGACCCGTTTCCTCCAGCACCTCTCTTATCATCGTTTCTTCAATCTTTTCTCCCGCTTCCATTCCGCCGCCTGGCAGACCCCAATCTCCGTAGTCTGATCTTCTCTGTAACAATATTCTTCCAGCTTCATCTTTAATAATGGCTCCGCCAGTAACGATAATTCTCTTATTCATAGGCTCACTCCCTTTTGGATTGAATCTTTAGCGCATTTGTTTCTTCCTCAATGCGACCAACGTCAATACGCTCAAACAACAGCTCTAAACCTTGAATTTTTTGATTAGCAGCTACAGTAATGAACTCCCAGCTAGGCTCAGGAAGAGTTAGAAACCTTCTTGTTTTCTCGCATGAGAAAGGAATAAACGGGTTCAACAATTGAGACAGATTCGCTATAATTTGCACGCAAGTGTTTATAGTAAAAGCACAAGCCTCTCGATTTTCTTTAATCTGAACCCATGGCTTTTGTTCATCAAAATATTTGTTTGCTCTGCGAATAGTAGCAAAAATCAACTCAATCGCTTCCTTTAGTCGTCCTTCTTCAATGCATGCACCTGACTCGACATATAAAGAAGCAATGGCTTTCATCCATTCCGCGTTCTGCTTGCTTTCAGGAACGTTTCCTTCAAAAGATTTATTTACAAACGCTAGCGTACGATTGACTAGATTGCCAAATGCGCCAAGCAATTCTCCATTGTGACTATAAATAAATTCTCGCCAAGAAAAATCAGTATCCCGTTTCTCTGGACCGTTTGCGATCAAGAAATAACGAATAGAGTCTGGCTCATAACGCTTCAAAATGTCCGGCACCCATACCGCCCAATTATTGCTTGTCGAAAACTTTTTCCCTTCCAGCGTCATGTATTCACAAGAGATAATTCGATCAGGCAAATGGTATTCCTCGGCGCCTATCAGCACAGCCGGCCATATTAGTGTATGAAAAGGGATATTGTCTTTACCGTGTACATAATAAGCGGTTATTTCCTCATTTCCGTCCTTCCAGAAGGCCTCCCAGCTGCCGCCTGTTTCAGCAGCCCACTGCTTGCTTGCCGATAAATATCCGCTCACTGCTTCAATCCAGACGTAAATTTTTTTATTCTCGAACCCTGCAACCGGAACCTCCACACCCCAATCTAAATCCCTTGTCGCCGCACGATCTTGAAGCCCCTCTGCAAGATATCCTTGCGTTAATTGTACTGCATTTTCTTTCCAGCCTTTTGTTTTTTTTGCATACTTAGTCAATTCAGCTTGGAAGGAAGAGAGTGCAAGATAATAATGTTCCGTTGGCCGCTCAATTGGAGGATTCCCGCAAAGCTTGCATGTCTTGTCTGTCAGGTCGGCTGGGTCAAGCAAGGCTGAACAATAATCACATTGATCGCCTCTCGCACGGTTGCTGCAAACAGGGCAAATCCCTTCAACATATCGATCCGGCAAAAATCGTTGATCTGTTTCACAATACGTTTGTTGAATTGTTTTTTTATATAAATGTCCTTTTTCTAAAAGTGCCAAAAATAACTGTTGAACGACTTGGTGATGAAATGGCTGGTCTGTTCGAGTATACAAATCATACGTAAACCCAAGCTGTTTAAAGCATTCGGCAAATTCCTGATGAAATCGATCTGCAATATCTCCCGGAGAAACACCCTCCTGAATCGCTTGCACCGCAACAGGCGTACCGTGGCAGTCACTTCCAGATACGTACAACACCTTATTTCCTTTTGCGCGGTAATAACGTGCCAACACATCCCCTGGCAATACACTCGCCAATCTTCCCATATGCAATGAACCGTTCGCATAGGGCCAAGCACCGCCAATAAACACATTTGTCATCCTAACTCCTCCTTTTTTTGACAAACAAAAAAGCCCTCATCCCAAAGGGACGAGAGCTGTGCTCACGCGGTACCACCCAATTTTATTAATGCCTCGCGGCATTAACCTCTTCAGGTACGATGCTTATGCATGTATACCCTAGCACAGTAACGGGTGCGGGTTCCGGCGCAGCCTACAACCATATGAGGGTTCGATGCGCAGCTCAGAGACCATATTCCCAAAGTTATTCTTTACCCCTTTTCAGCAACCGGGGCTCTCTGTAAAAAGACATCGCCTTGGTACTCTTTCTCATCATAGCTTTTTATTAGAATATTCAATTTATTGGAATTATACTCAATATGATATTTCAAGTCAAGGTGATTATGTTACTGCCCACATCTCCTTATTCCTGCCTTGCTTTATTGTATCTCCATCAAACTATCCGCGATTGCACATACCCACATTTTCGAAACCTCGAATGCCCTTACCTCATATTGGATGTTATTTCCGTTATCATCCGTTACCCAAATCAATTGATGCTGCTTCCCATCCGATAAGTATATGCCTTCCTTTTCACCAACTAGAATGGTCTCAATGAGATGATCGTTGATGTCGGGAACATGAATTCTGTTCTTGGTTGTCGTCAAAATATGCAGTTCGAATTCAATGCCTTCTTTCTCGTATACGAACGCAGCCCCCACCATTCGATCAGATTTTTTCAAATCTCTCACGATTACATTTTCACCCGTATATTCTGCTTCTTCAACCATCTCGGCTAGTTCAATCTCAGTCAGTGAATCGAACCCATACATCACATAACTAGCTTTCAACTCTGAGTCCAGAGGTGTTTTAAATACATAAGGTTTTATTTTTTCTTGAAGCTCTTCTATGCCTTCATGCCATATTTCTTTTTCATAATTAGTTTGATTGCTTATCATTTTATCCGGATTATCGTGAACGATGTATATCGCTTTACCCGTTCCCGGTTTCAATGAGTTAATAATCTGGTCAAAAGGATTATCTATATTTAGCGTGTCAACTGTAACTTTAGCTAACATCTCACCTTTTTTATTAACGAGCATGATTTCTTCAAGCACCTTTTGCTTCAATCCCGCTGGTGGATAAATATGATTTGCCTTTTCCATCAACATGCGTTTCAACTAGTTATTAATCTCTTGTGCTTGATTACGGAATTGCCGCCACTTTTTTCGTTTGTAGGCTTGATGTTGTCTAATCGTGATACCGTAAAGCCAAGGCTGAAAAGGTCTCTTACCGTCAAAATTCCGAAGGCTCCTGTACAATTCGACGTAAACGTCCTGAACAAGATCATCAACATCATTTTTGTTATCGGTTAGAAAAAATAGGGTACGGTAAACCCTATCAATGGTCGCGTTATAAATATCTGAAAACGCTTCTAGATTGCCTCCTAATACTTGCTCAATACGATGATTGATTTCTGCTGTCAAAAAGAACTCACCTCACATTGTGTAATATATGATATTGGTCGCTAAACTCCGTTTCGTTCGGTAAGTTTATATTTTTTTATTCCTGTATGTATAAAAAAGGACGCCGCTTGGCCAATGTCATTAAGTTAATCTCCGAGACAAGATCGTAAATAGAAAGTGAATCTGAAACGGCATGGGAAAAGCCCTGTGCCGTTTATTTTTTTGATGCAAGACTGATAAATAGGAACAGCAAACAAACGGATGGACATGGACGATCC
>NZ_JBFREL010000013.1:0-154342 GCF_052114265.1 Paenibacillus sp. MCAF9 | reverse complement strand
TCAGGGAAACATCCCCGTTTTCAAATGAAAGGACTTCAAATTCCACTGTATAGTGGAGCTTGAGGTCCTTTTTCTCGATGAAAATAAGTTCTAAGTAGTGCTCAAAAAATCGCAAAATGACTTTTGAGACAGCCCCTTATTTGTTTCTTTGTTTCACTCGTCATCCCCAATCACAGCAACGACTAATGAATTGGATAGGGTCTCGCCAGTGTAGCTTTGCCCGCTTACCTCATAGGAAAATTTCGCTTTGACATAACCTGCGATTTCATCAGAAACGATTGCGTCAGTAACGATAGCAGAATAAATGATTTCAAGTGTTGCTCTGGGTAGTACATTCCCAAGCTGCCATGTTTGAGTGCCGTCATAATCAATGGGGCTAAGTCGAGCTCCATCCACACGGAACGTTTTTGGCAATAAATCCACGCCAAATGGAAACTCGCTTGTAAATGAAACGAAAGCTGGCAAGTTTCCATTATTCATAAGCGTTGAAACGATGGTTATTGTATCGCCATACTCCACAATAGGCGGAGTGATCTTTGCTGTAAGCTGAATGATAGGAGCAGCCACTTCTGTTATTGCAGTATTTGAGATCGCGGAATTGCTAACTACTCTTCCATCTGAGAGCCGAAAAGTGTAGACAACCGATGCAGTGTTCGTTAATGGTGCAACAGTGGCAAGTTGTAAAGGGATTTGGGCATCAAAGGTTATCATGTTTTGTGATTGCCCGAGCAGCGTACCGAGATTAATGCCATCTTCAATAAACACGCCTGGCATCGAATGGTTATTTAACTTCAGGCTATTTGGTACAAAGACTGTACCAGCAGGCAAAGCGTCATCCATCACGGCATCAACGGCAACATTACTGGCATTATCAATGTAGATCGAGTAATGCAAGACATCACCTGGGACAGCAACAAGCTGATCTACTTGCTTATTAACGCTGATCTCGGGCTGGATAAGGATAACGGCGACCTCATTTGAATGCGTATAATCCGGCGTGCCGGAAACTTGATAACGAACGATCGCTTTGCTGATAGATGTAGAGGCTGCATCCTCCGTCGTTTGCGCGCGATAGGTGATAACGATGGTTGATTGTGGTCTAATAGTGCCGAACGGGATACCTGCATTCGGATCAGCGCTTGGTGAAATAACTGCATTGATTGTCACGCTGCCGGGCACAAAAAGGATGCCGAGAGGCAGATCGAAGGAAGCGACTGCCTCTCGGAGACTAAGATTGCCGTCATTAACAATCGTAAGTTCATAGGTTACATGCTCTGAGACAAAGGTTTGTTCGGTGCTTGCGTTAAGTCGAGCAGATAGCGATACCTCATTAACAGGTGTAACGAGCGTGTTCGAGTTGGTAATACTCGTGACAATTCGCCCTTCTGCTGTTCGAAATTCGGCATCTGCCTGCGCTTGGTTAACTAGCTGAAGGCTGCTTGGAATGGAAACGACAATGAGTTGAAATATGATTTGAGCTTGCGTTTGCGGCATCATATCTCCAATTGCAATACCGTTGCTTGGGTTAGCGCCAGGCATGGGTGTACCGTTCAAAATTACGCTGTTTGCGACAAATGAAGTTCCTTCCGGCAGCTTGTCGGTAAGTATGACGCTGCCGGCTGTGTTTCCTGTGTTTGTCGCCGTGATATTGTAGGTTATCGTACTGCCAAGAGAAACCTCGCTTTCATAGGCTTTTTTCTCGAGTACGATACGAGTCCCTATTAATGCGGTATTGACCGTGTTGGAGTAGGTCACCAGCTCTGCGCTTCCTGAGGCAAACTGAACAAGCGATTGATTTTGAACCATTGGATTACCGCCAGGAAGCGGGCTCATAGTGTAACAACCAGCACATTGAATCTAACCGTTGAGCTGCCTCCAGCAGCAATGGTGCCAATGGTAATGCCATTATTGGGATTAGCTGTTGGCCGCGGTGAACCATCTACAGTGACACTGCCTGCCGTAAACGTTGTGCCTGCTGGGGTAGGGTCGATGAGTATGACGTTATTGACGGATTCAATGCCATTGTTGGACACCGTTATGGTATAGGTAATGGTATCGCCTACAACAGCATCAACGGAAGATGCGCTCTTCACGACAGACACATTTGGAGAAGACACAGGAATGGACAATACATTCGATAAAATAGTTCCGGTCAGCACACGGCCATCCGGCGGTACGTAGGAGAAGTTGGCTGTTGCTTGGTTCACGAGCAGCTGCGGTGAAGGAAGTGCATCTACGGTTACCTGCAGTGAAATCAGGATGCTAACGGATGCGCCAGGCGAGACGGTGCCAACGGGAACACCAGTCGCCGGATTAGCGCCAGGCTGCGGAACACCATTGATTAGTACACTATTTGGAACAAAGGCGGCACCAGTTGGAATCGTATCGAATACGGAAGCCTGCACGGCAATATTGCCCGTATTCGTGATGGTTAGTGAATAAGTTACTGTGTCTCCGACAGTCGCATTTGCGGTATCGGCAGATTTGCCAAGTGCAAGAATTGGCTGATAAATCGGTGTAACGAGCGTATTGGAAAATGTATTTCCTGAAAAAGCACCCGAAGTAAAGCTTACGGTAGCTCTATTGCTGAGCGTGCCGGAATCTGAAAGCGACGCTATTAGTACGCTGAAATCAACCAACACGGTAACGCTAGGCGCGATCAACCCGACTAAGATGCCAAGGGACGGGTTAGCTGCTGGTTTAGAAACACCATCGATTAAGACGCTTCCTGCCTGAAAGGATGATCCAGGGGACAAGGGATCGACTACCAGCACATTATTGATATTCTCAATCCCGTTGTTCGTAATCGCAATTCGATAGGTTATCGTGTCTCCTACGACCGCATCGGTAACAGTGGTGCTCTTTACAACGGCAACATTAGGTGCAGATACAGGAATGGACAAGGCGTTTGTAATGAATGAGCCGCCTAAGGTGCGGCCGTCTGGCAGCGAGAAGCTGTAGGTTGCGGACGCTTGGTTCACAAGCTGCTGATTTTGCGGAAGCGCATTGATGACTACCGAAAAAGTGACATTTGCCGTAGTTGTGACGCTGCCAAGCGATATTCCTGCTGCCGGATCTGCACCTGGCACGAGCTGGCCATTAACGATGACGCTGTTCTGGACAAGACTTGTGCCAGCTGGAATCGTATCCGTTAAGGTAACGATACCGGGATAATTTCCGGTATTTTGAATTGCAATCGTATAGACAACGGTGTCGCCAATCGTCGCATTGCTGGTGTTTCCACTTTTGGTTCCTCTTAGTATCGGCTGATAGACAGGAATGATTACTGTGTTCGAGAAAGTGACGCCCGAGAATACACCTGATGTAAAGCTGACAGATGAACGATTGCTAAGCTGTCCAGAAGCGGGTAAAGAAATGACGGATACGTTGAAGGATACTACAACGGTATTGCCTTGTACGATCGTCCCTATAGCTACACCGGTTGCGGGATTGGCCGTTGGTCTTGGCACCCCGTCTACCAATACGCTGCCTGGAACTAAAGCACTTCCGACCGGCAATGGGTCTGTAAAAATAATATTATTTACCGCTTCGATGCCGCTATTGAGAATGTTTATAGAATAGGTGACGATATCGCCAATTGCTACGGCTGTTGAAGTTGTGCTTTTGACAACACTGACATTAGGTGCAGATACAGAAATTACGACGGTGTTGGAGCTTGCGCTGCCGCTAAGCGGGCGTCCGCTTGGCAGAACAAATGCAAAGCTTGCAAGAGCTTGGTTTGAAAGCTGCTGCGGATTCGGCAGGGAATCGATGATGACAGAGAAGGTAATGGACACGGTTGCATTAGGAGCAACAGCGCCAATGTTGATGCCTGTTACAGGGTCGGCACCTGGCTGAGGCTGCCCTCCCACTAGAACACTGTTGGGCTCAAAGATTGCACCGAGCGGGATATTGTCAGTCAATATTACATTCCCAGCATAATTTCCTGTATTGCTGACGTCGATTCGGTAGCTGACGGTGTCCCCAAGTGTGGCGTTAATAGAATTTGCACTTTTAATGAGTGAGATTACGGGCTGATAGACAGGGGTATTAACGACGTTGGACATCGTCATGCCCGAGAATACACCGGATGTAAAGGTAATATTTGCTTGGTTTCCGATTTGCCCGGAGACTGGAATAGAAGTAACGCTGAGCTTGAACGACACGGTTACCGTATTGGATGAAGGGATTAATCCAAGGGCAATTCCCGATGCAGGCACACCAGGCGCAGGATTGCCATTTATCGTCAAGCTGCCGGCAACGTATGTTGCTCCGTCCGGTACAGGATCTGTAAGTACAACATTATTGATCGATTCAATGCCGCTGTTTGTTACGACAACTGAATAAGTAATGATGTCTCCAAGCGCAACATCGACCGTCGTTGTGCTTTTGACGACCGCAACGTTAGGTGCAGAAACGGGAACAGACAATACGTTTGATTGTGTGGAGCCATTCAGAAGCCTGCCATCTGGCGGTGTAAATGTATAAGCTCCTATGGCTTGATTCACAAGGACCTGCGGGTTTGGAAGTGTTGTAATTACTGTCGAATAGGTGACGGTTATCGGTACACCAGGCAAAACGCTTCCCACGCTAATGCCGGTTACAGGCGATTCTCCAGGATGCGGAACGCCGCCAACGACGACGCTGTTTGGCGCAAACGTTGTTCCAGTAGGAAGTGCATCCGTTAACGTGAGTATTCCTGCAAGATTCCCAGTATTGCTTACTAGAACGGTATAGGTAACGGTGTCTCCAAGCGTAGCATTGCTTGTATTCGCGCTTAATTGCAAAGATATTTGCGGCTGAGTTACAGGAGTTGTTGTCGTATTAGACGAGGATGAAGCTGAGAATGCACCTGATGTAAAACTTACGGTTGATTGATTCGTTATTTGCGTTGGGACTGCCATCGTTACTCTCACCTCAAAAGTTACGGTAGCCGAACCGCCAGGGGCGAGGGTACCGATTGGGATACCGGTGGATGGAGCTGAATCCGCCCGGGGAGTGCCGTTAATGAACACACTATTGCTAATAAAGGCAATATTATCGGCTAAAGGATCGTTAACTACGACATGGTTAACAGGAGCAATACCGTTGTTGGTTACAATGGAGGTATAGGTGAAGGTATCGCCCACAACGACGGAAGTAGGTGCTGCAGATTTCACTAAAGTTACGTTGGGCAGTGACACAGGTATTGAGACGGTATTAGAAGCCGATGCACCATTTAATTGACGACCGTCCGGCAGTGAGTAATTGTAGGTTGCACCTGCTTGGTTGACGAGAAATTGAGGTGAAGGCAGTGTTGCAACCGTCACGACAAAGCTGATTTCTGTCATGCTCCCAGGCAGTACATTTCCGATGGGTATCCCTGTTACAGGATTTAATCCGGGAAAGGGTACTGAATTTATGAGCACGCTGTTTGTATCGAAAACAGCGCCGGCTGGGATATTATCCGTTACGTTTACTGTAGCGCCAATATTGCCGCTGTTTTGGACTCTTAATGTATAAGTATAAGTGTCGCCTATCGTTGCATTTTGAGTGCTTGCAAGCTTAACAATAGATATGATGGGCTGGTACACCGGAATTTGAATCGTTTCGGATAACGAAGATGCTGTAAATGAACCTGATGTATAGCTGATGGCCGCGCGATTAGATATGACAGCGGGATCGGGCAGCGATGTTACCTGTGCCTGAAATACGATAGTAACGCTGGCAGATGGATTAATGGTGCCGATAGAAATGCCGACATTCGGGTTTGCAGCTGTTGCGATCCCGTTAATTGTTGCGCTTCCTGCAATGAAAGCTGCGCTGCTAGTCAACGTGTCGGAGATGTTGACATTTGTAACAGGTACGACACTGTTATTTACAGCTACAATCGTAAATGTCAAAATGTCACCTACAGCAGCTGCGGTAGCGTTGACAGCTTTGGTAATTGTGACATTTGGTGCTTGGGCAGTGAGCGTGATCGTATTGGAGCTGCTGCTCCCACTTAAGCTTCTGCCGCTAGGCAACTGATAGGTATATAAGCCTGAGGCTTGATTGACTAAAGTTGGCGGCGACGGAAGCGAGCTTAACAAGATTTGAAATGAGACGCTTGATACGCCGGAAGGAGGCATAGCTCCAAGTGAAATGCCTGTAACGGGACTGCTGCCGGGAAGTGCTGTTCCATTAACGGTGACACTGTTTGGCACAAAGGATGAGCCGGTTGGGATATTATCCGTTAAGGTCACTTGGGCAGCAATATTCCCACTGTTTTTTACGCTGAATGAATAGGTTATTGTTCCTCCAACAGTAGCGTTCGTAGGCGTACCGTTTTTTGTAATGCTGATGATGGGTTGATATACAGGCGTTGTCACGCTGCCAGATAGTGAGAGACCTGTGAAAACGCCAGAGCTGTAGGATACCGAAGCCTGATTAACAAATGTACCTGAGCTAGGAATAGCAGTCGCGCGAATTGCAAAAGTAACGGTGACAGAGCTGCTTGACGCAATGGTTCCTAAACTGATGCCGCTCGCGGGATTTGCTGTTGGTTTGGATACGCCAGCTACAATTACGCTTCCAGAGGTGAATTCCGCTCCAACAGGAATGGTGTCTCCCAATGTGACATTGGTGACGGATTCGATGCCGCTGTTCGTGACGACTAAGGTATAGGTTAATGTTTCACCTACAGCGATGTCGGTTAAGTTAGCGCTCTTCGTGACCACTACATTTGGAAGTCTAACAGGAACCGTTATCGTGTTGGAAGCTAATGAGCCGGGAAAGATTCTTCCATCAGGTAGTTGATACGTATAGGTGGCTGATCCCTGATTCACAAGCTGAGGTGGCGAAGGCAAAACATTTACTTGCACTTGAAACGTGACCGTCGATGATCCCCCAGCTGCAATCGTTCCAATGGCTACTCCCGCAGATGGATTCGCACCTGCTACAACGACTCCGTTGACACGGAAGCTATTCGGTATAAATGATGTTCCCGCAGGTATGTTGTCTGTCAGAGTGACAATGGCTGCTGAACTGCCGGCATTCGCTACGAGCAGTGTGTAGACTACTTGATCACCAACCGTTGCGTTCTGCGTGTTCGCACTTTTTACAATAGATAAATTAGGGGCATAAACAGGTATAGTGACAGTATTTGAAGGAATAACGCCTGTAATATTGGGACCGCCTGCTATGCTTTGAAACGTAAAGGCGGCATTAGCTGTGCTTGAAAGCTGAGCGGTGGTTGGCAAGGAGGTTACGGTAGCTTGATAGGTAACGGTGATGGAGGTTGCCAGGTTTAATGAGCCTAGCGGCGCTCCGGTTCTTATGTCGAATGTCGGTTTCGAGACGCCGCCAACAACGACGCTGCCTGGTACGAACGTAACGCCAGCAGGCAATGTATCGGTTAAGACGATACTGGCTGCGTTTGCTGTCCCTGAGTTGCTGACCGTGACCGTAAAGGTGATGATGTCGCCGATGGTAGGTCCTGTTGCATTCTCGCTTAGCGTTACATTGATAACGGGCGCATTAATATTGACTTGGATGGCATTTGCGTTTAATACATAAGCATCACCAGATGTTGTAAGCGACAAAACGGCTGAGCTCTGGTTGTTCGTCAGCCTAGCGGAAATATCAACATTCGTAATATCCCAGCCCTGTCGACCGCCAATGATGTTCGTGCCGGGTGTACCATTTGTTTGATTGCGGTCCCCGAAAGTTCCGGTTGTGTTTAATGCGCCGGAATCATTGTTAATTTGTGAGGCGAAAAAATTGTTCGCGAAATTGTTCGTGCCAGATAGAGCTACCAAGCTAGCTGCCGTCGGGCCGAACAACGCTTGATCGCCTGTTCGGTTTGCATCTCCTTCCTGAGCGCTAAACAAGGCCCTGCCGCCTAAGGCTCCCGAGATCGGCGTGGCAAACCCGGTTATTGTCGTATTGACCGCTGCCGAAGTGCTTTGAACCAAAATAGCTCCAACCCGCAGCGACATGTTGCGAAACGGAAGTGAAGGATTCTGAAAAATGACGGCGAGGGTCCAGCCAGCATGGTTAGCAGTTGAATCGCCGGGAATAACAATCGTTCCGACTACGCCGCCTGTTATATAGGTCCCCGCGCCTGCCGCCAGCACAAGCGAGGTGACATTGGCTGAACGAGTATAGCCAAGTGCGCCTCCCCCAAAATCGAACGTATTGCTTGTTGCTGCGTCAGGAGTGATGCTTGAGGTTCCAAGCGGTGTAATGAATGTAACGGGATTGTTAATGGCTGCGGTTAGATTAACGGTTCCATTGACATAAGTGCCGCCCCAAATAAGTTCTGCATAAAGAACAGTGCTTCCAGTGGGGAGAACGAGAGCGGCGGCAGAACTATTTTCCAAATAGTTGCTCGTCGTTCCAAGCGGGTACGTGCCGTACCGAGCTGCTGTATTCGTAGTGCTGAAAGCGCCTATACTATCGGAAGTACCAGGGGTTCCAGCAACATCTGAGCGGCTGAGACCCAGCGTATTCCCCGTAAATGTAATGGCGCCGGTTGCGTTTAATGTTGATCGGACGACCAGAGGTATCGTATTCACCCCCTTCAAAAGCTAATTTTCTTGTAAATATGAATGTATTGCTTAGTTTATGAGACTTTAGCCACTATTTTGTTTGTCTTCTTAAAATATAGTTTGTGCGCTTTGTTGCGTTGGTTTAATATCGTCCAAGAATAGAGTCTAATTTCGTCCAATTAAACGCTTTCATTTACAAGATATAATGATAAAAACGCTTTCAAAAAGTGAGGTTTGCGGTGATGAGAGAGAAACAGATACAATGGTTTGCAAGCACGGAAACCAAGCGATGGTTCAATAAAACGATAGAGGAAGCTGGTAATGGAAACACTAATCTGACATTCTCAGGTGAGAGCTTTCAACGGTTAGAAGGGTTTGGAGGCTGCTTTAACGAGCTTGGTTATGCTGCTCTGCAGCATCTGCCGGAGGAAGAACGCAGTCAAGTGATGCATGCGCTCTTTCATCCCGAAGGCGAGCATAAATTCAGTATTTGCAGGCTTCCGATTGGCGCTAGCGATTATGCACTGGAATGGTATAGCTTAAACGAAACAGACGGAGACTTAAGTATGGAGCATTTCTCCATTGCCCGTGATCAGCAACATTTGATTCCTTATATTAAGGAAGCGCTAAAACTCAATCCTGAATTGAAGCTGTTTGCCTCTCCGTGGAGCCCTCCGACCTGGATGAAATTTCCGAAGGCGTACAATTACGGCACGCTGCGCTGGGAGAAAGAAATTTTAGAAGCGTATGCGCTCTATTTCGTAAAGTTTGTTGAGGCATACAAGGCAGAAGGCATTACGATTCACCAGGTTCATGTTCAAAATGAGGTGGTTGCAGATCAGAAGTTTCCTTCCTGCGTATGGACAGGCGAGCAGCTTCGTGAATTTATACGTGATTATTTGGGACCTGCCTTCGAGAGGCACGGACTCGATACAGAAATATGGCTGGGCACAATTAATGCGCCGGAGGCATGGGATGAATGGCTGAAGAAGAAGGCAACTGATTTTGATGCATATGCCAATACGGTGCTAAGCGACCCTGAAGCTTATAAATATGTGAAGGGCGTAGGCTATCAATGGGCAGGCAAGCATGCTTTGCAGCGTACCGTTCAAAGCTATCCTGAGCTTCGTTATATGCAAACGGAAAATGAATGCGGTGACGGTGAAAACAGTTGGTTCTATGCAAGATATGTATTTAATCTCTATCATCATTATTTTACGAATGGCGTGAACGCTTATATTTACTGGAACATGGTGCTGGAACCAAAAGGCCGCAGCACATGGGGCTGGGAGCAAAATACGATGCTGACCGTAGACAAGGAAAAGCAGCTTGCCATTCGTAATCCCGAGTATTATGTGATGAAGCATTTTGCCCATTTCACTTCGCCTGATGATAGAAGAATAGGGCTGAAAGGTCCATGGTCAGGCAATGCGATTGCTTTCGAGAAGCCGGACGGCACACGCATCATCGTCTTAACGAATCCGTTCAAGGAAAAAAGGGAGCTGCGTTTGTCCATCGGCTCCAAACTCCAGCTGCTTGAGCTGGAACCCGAATCCTTTCATACAATTGTCATTCCATGTGGATGATGAAAGCATATAAACTAACGCCAGCAATCGATGGGGCGTTAGTTTTTTGCACACAATAGCTAGAAGAGAAGCGGGAGGCGAGAGAGCAAATGTTGGCCAAGCTAATCCGTTTACTGACAGAACCCTTCCGTCGCAGTATTCGGAATAAACTGATTTTTACGATGATTTTTTTATCCGTTATTCCGATTATAGCCGTTACTGCCTTGGCCGCCGAAAACAACCGAAAGTCGATGGAAGCGGAAGTTATCGGAACGAATTTATCGAATATGAAGTGGACTGGCGTCTATTTGGGCGAGCAGTTCTCGCAATTGAACAATCTCGTTTATTCCGTACTCATCAGCCCTCATCTTAGTGATTATTTGGCAAGCACAGAGGGGTCGCTGCTCATTAACCAATTTGCCGCTCAAAAAAATATTATGGATACACTGAGCAATTTGTTTTATTCCGCAGGAAATCATGTCATCGGCGTCGAGCTGTTTTTGAAAGAGCCGCGGAAACTGTTTACCATAAGCGGAAATCAATATGATTTGGAAACCTCGCCTGCTATCCCTTCTCCTTATAAGCAGTTATTTGAGGAAAATAAAGATTTTCTTATTCAATCCAATAATGGGGATGAAGGTCACTTTCAATTGATTCGGAGCATTAACCGTTTTGAGAATCGGGAGAAGCTTGGCGGTATCTCGCTTAAAATTCGCTGGTCGATGCTTGATCAGACGCTCGATTTGATAGGCCGCGGCAAGGATCACCAGGTTCTGATCGCGAGCGAAGACGGAAATGTGCTTTATCAACGTTTCGGAGAGCGCCCATCGGATAACATTATGGTGCGGATCAAGGAAGCAACAGCGGATCAAGGTTATTTCCGCATGTCGAAGGAGTACGTCTTCTATAACACGATTGATCCTGTCGGCTTAAAGCTGATTACGATTATCCCGACCAGCTTTATTAATAAGAGCGCGCAGTCGACGATGCGATTTGGCCTTATCGTAGGCGCAATTTCTATCGTGCTGTCGATTTTGATTGCTATTTTGTTAGCCTGGCGGACGGCAACGCCAATTGTTACGCTCGCAAGATCGATGCAGGGCCTTGGCATCATCAAGGAAACAGAGCTGCCTCAAAGCAACCGCGTAGATGAGATCGGCTTGCTTGAAACGAAGCTTTACAACATGTCATACCGCATAAGAGAGCATATTAAAACGGAATACAGCATCAATCTGGAGAAAAAAACCGCGGAGCTTAAAGCGCTCCAAGCGCAAATCAATCCGCATTTTTTGCAAAATACACTTCAAATGATCGGCAGTATGCTCTTTACGAAAAAACCTGCGGAGAGCTACGAAATCATTCGGTCGCTTAGCGATATGTTTCGATATGTCATTCGCGATCCCAACGATCTCGCCTCCTTAAAAGCAGAAATCGATCATTTAAACAATTATATGCTTATCCAGAAGCAGCGTTTTTACTCCAAGCTTACCTATCACACGGAAATGGACGAGTCCATGATGCTTTCTCCCATTCCGAAGCTGACGCTTCAGCCGATTGTTGAAAATGCTTTTTTCCATGGTCTAGAAAATAAATCAGGTCATTGGGAGCTTAGCGTGAGCGTAGCGCGTGAGCATGATAAGGTTCGAATTCGAATCCGTGACAATGGCGTCGGCATACGCGAGGATAAGCTTGCCGACCTGCAAAAGCGGCTTCATCAACATAGCGGACAAGTTTGGACGCACGGCAATCGGATCGGCATTCAAAATGTAGCGTCCCGCATTCAAATGCATTTTGGCCCAGACTATGGGATTACGATTGAAAGCGAGTTAGGAGCGGGAACGACGGTCACCGTCTCGATTCCAATAGCAGGGGGAGATCAGCATGCTTAAAGTATACATTGTGGATGATGAGAGCTGGGCAAGAGACATCATAAAAGCGTTCGGAGAATGGGAAAGCCTGGGCATGGAAATTGTAGGAGAAGCAGAGGACGGTACGGAAGCGCTTCGAATGATGGAGGTTTTGAAGCCTCATATTGTCATTACTGACATGCGGATGCCCGGAACAGATGGCGCTGCGCTGCTGCAGCAGCTTAATGACCAGTTTCCAGCGATCAAGACGATTGTCGTCAGCGGGTATGATGATTTTCAATATGCGAAACATGCGCTTCGCTTTAAGGCGATGGATTATCTGCTTAAGCCAGTTGATCCGAAAGAGCTTAATACGGCGCTGCAAAATTGCAAAAGCGGGCTTGAAGCTGCTCAAATGGAGCGTGGAACATTATCACTTGATCTTGATATTTCGTATACATTGGCATCGTATAAGAAGCTTTTAAAGCTGCGTTTCAATGAGCTGAATACAGATGGCGTTAAGACAACGCTAGATCAAATGATGAAGGAGCTCGAGCAGAGCGGCATTACGAAAGCGGTCATGCTGGAGCAGGTCGTACAAGAGCTGCTTCTGCTGCTTAAGGAATTAATGAATGCTAATTCACAAGACAGCGACTCGCTGCATGCGCCGTATGGGCATGAGATCACCCAGTCAGGCGAGAATACAGCTGCTTTTCTTACCTATCATTATGTGACTACACTGGAGCAGCTTATTCAGCAGCGCAAATTTAAAAACAAATTAAATTTGGATGAAGTCAGACTGTATATGGAGAAACATTATACGGAGCCGGTTACGCTGGAGCAGCTCGCTAGAGCTTTTTTTGTGAGCAAGGAATATTTGAGCAAGGTGTTCAAGCAGGAATATGGACGCAATGTCACGGATTATATGCTGCACCTGCGCATGGTGAAGGCAAAAGAGTGGCTGATGGATGAGAGCATTCCCATTAAAGCAATTGCGGAAATGGCGGGCTACGAGGATATCACCTATTTTTATCGTGTGTTCAAGAAGCATTTTGGCATCGCGCCAGGTGAGATGAGGAAGAGCAGCGAGGTTTAAAAATGTCCAACGAAAGAGTCTAATTCTGTCCAATTAAACGCTTTCATTTTTTAGATACAATGAAAGCGTAAACAAAACAAGCTTCTGGGAGGTCAAATGAGATGAAAAAAATAGTTAAAGGCTTACTCGTTACGATGCTCGCGACAACACTGTTAGCTGGCTGCGGCAGCAATACAAATAATGCTGGCAGCACAGATGGGGCAGCAAGCGGCGGCGGTGAAGCCAAGAGCGTAAAGCTGAAAATGTTCATTGCTCAGCCTCGTTTTAAAGAGCATTACGATAAATATATTGCCGACTTCGTAGCCAAAGAAAAAGCGGAGAAAAACATCGACGTGTCGGTGCAGCTCGAAATGCCGACAGCCGATAATGCGGCACAAATTTTGAAGACGCGGCTTGCCTCCAACGATGCACCTGATATTTTCGCGCTTCATGCCATTAACGAAATTCCTTCTTACTACAAAGCAGGTTACTTAGAGGATTTATCCGATCAGCCTTTTGTCGGCAAGCTGCTGGACAGCGTTAAACCTTCGGTAACAACGACAGATGGTAAAGTCGTAGCCGTACCTCTGGAAACATTGTCATGGGGCTACTTGTACAACAAAAAGATCTTTACGGATCTTGGCATTACCCCTCCAAAAACGCTGACAGAAATGAAAGCGGTTGTCGAGAAGCTGAAAGCGAATAAGGTAACGCCTTTTGTGCTCTCATATAAAGAAGCTTGGATTCCACAGCTAGTGCTGCCGCTCGCAGCAGGCGCACTTATCAATACGGAGGACGCTGACTTCATCGAACGGATGAATAAGGATGAAGGCTCCTTTACAGAGCTAAAAGCAATGTTCGACATCTTTGATCTTATTAATGCGAACGGAACGGAAAAAGCGACAGAAGTGGGCGGCGATGATGGCGCAGCAGCGTTTGCGGCAGGCAAAGGCGCAATGTGGCTGCAAGGGCCGTGGTATGCAGAAACGATTCTTAAATCCAATCCGGATCTTGATTTTGGTGTAGCACCGCTGCCAATCAATGACAATCCAGATGCGACTCTTATTAACCTAAGCGCTTCGACTTCTCTAGCTGTTTCTAAGAGCACAAAAAACAAGGAAGTCGCGCTGGATTTCATCAACTATATTCTGGATGATACTGCTTCAAATGCTTTCTTCCAAGCGCTTAAATTCAACCCAATCTCCACCGTGCATACGTATGAGAGCTATCCATGGGTTAATGATGCAACAGCTTATGTGAAAGAAGGCAAGTCTTATCAAGACCCAGCTATTCCTCAATCCGTGAAGGATGAAGTGGGCAAAGGGCTGCAAGCGTATTATGCCGGTCAATTATCGCAGGATGATGTCCTCAAAGCACTTGATAAAGCTTGGAAATCGTACAACAAGGTAAATAAATAAACCACACATGCTCGGGATGAAGGGGAGACAAGGAGATTCTGCTTCGCTTCATCCCGATTTTAAAATATAAGAAAGTATATCATTTTCTCATGCTTATCTTATATTTCACCGTCAAAGCTGCTCAGCGTCTAAAGGACGCCGAAGACGTTTTTGCTCAGTAAAGACACATAGGAGAGGGGCGGATACTGTGCCGATCAAGAGCTACAAAAAATACATCTCATTATTTACGTTTGTCGCGCCCGCTTTTATTTTGTACGCGATCTTCCTGCTGATTCCAACGCTCGGCGGAATGTTTTACAGCTTCACGGATTGGAATGGCTTGAATCGTGACTATGACTTTATTGGAATGGGCAACTTTATTGAAGCGCTTAGAGACGATCCCGATTTTGTCGGTTCGTTATTGTTCACCTTGAAGTATGTGCTGTTCATGGTTGTGCTGCAAAATGTATTTGCACTGCTGCTGGCTGTATTTATTGAATCACGCCGCAAAAGCAAAGGTTTCTTCCGTACCATTTTCTTCATGCCCAACATGATAAGCACGATTATCAGCGCATTTATGTGGACATTTGTATTCGCGCAGGTGCTTCCTCAGCTGGCAGAAAAGACAGCGCTTACGTTTCTGGACCAAGCTTGGATCGGTGATCCAAAAGTAAGTTTCTTCTCGATTCTCACCGTATCCCTCTGGAACGGCGTCGGCTACATGATGATCATTTATTTGGCAGGACTGCAAGGTGTGCCTCAAAGCTTGAAGGAAGCAGCTGTTATCGATGGAGCTACCGCTTTCCAAACGTTTCGCAATGTGACCTTGCCAATGATTTCACATGCGATTACGATCTGTTTCTTCCTTACGCTAAACGGCGCGTTTAAAGTGTTCGAGGTTGTTTATGGCTTGACTGGCGGAGGACCAGGACGAAGCACGCAGGTTATTACGATGAACATTTACGAGGAAGCCTTCTCAAACAACTTCCGATATGGTTATGCCAGCGCAAAATCGGTCATTCTATTCGTGATCATTCTCATTTTCACTTTTATCCAAATTCGTGTCATGAAGAAAAGAGAGGTGGAAGCATGAGACAGAATAAATCAACCTCCCTCCTTATTACTATTTTCCTGTCGATTGGGGCTGCGATCTCTTTTTTCCCGATTTACTTGGCGGTTATTAACTCGTTTAAGACACAAGGTGAGATGTTCAAGTCGTTCGTCTCGCTGCCATCGAAGATTCAATTCGATAATTATGTAAATGCTTTTCATCAAATCAATCTGCTGGGCAGCACACTCAACTCGATCATTATTTCGGTGCTCGGCATCGGCGGCATCGTCTTTTGCGCATCGCTTGCTGGCTACAAGCTGTCACGTACGAGCGGAAAGATAAGCAATTTGATTTTTTTCCTGTTTATCGCTTCCATGCTTGTGCCGTTTCATTCGATTATGATTCCATTGACTAGAATGGCCAAAGCCTTGTCTGTTCAAGGCAGTACGTATGGGCTTGCAATCATATATATTGGACTCGGCGTCAATATGGCGATCTTTCTGTATCATGGCTTCGTGAAATCTATACCTAAGGAGCTGGAGGAGGCGGCGCAAATTGATGGCTGCAATGAATATCAAACGTTCTTTAAAATTATTTTCCCGCTGCTTGTGCCGATTACGGTGACGATAGCGATTTTAGATTTCCTCTGGATCTGGAATGATTTCCTGCTGCCGCTTCTCATGCTGACGGACGTAAGCAATTACACGCTTATCTTATCGACAAATACGCTGTTCGGTGAGTACAACAAAGAATGGTCGCTTATTTTGGCGGCGCTTGTACTGACTGCGATTCCAGTCATTATTATTTACTCCTTCTTCCAAAAGTTTATTATGCATGGGATTGCCGAGGGGGCTGTTAAAGGATGAATAAACTGTTATATGGCGTCGCTTATTATGACGAATATATGCCTTATGAGCGATTAGATGAGGATATTCGGATGATGAAGGAAGCAGGCATAAACGTGGTTCGAATCGCGGAATCGACATGGAGCACACATGAGCCGCAAAACGGCGTATTCGACTTCTCATCCGTAGACAGAGTGCTGGATGCGATGCACAAAGCCGGCATCGCAGTCATTGTTGGCACACCAACCTATGCCGTGCCTGCTTGGATGGTCAAGGAGCACCCGGATGTACTTGCTGTAACCCCTCGCGGACCGGGAAAATACGGCGCTCGCCAAATTATGGATATTACGAATGCTGCTTATCTTTTCTATTCAGAGCGAATCATCCGCAAGCTCATTAGCCGCGTAAATACACATCCAGCCGTGATTGGCTATCAGACGGATAATGAAACGAAACATTATGATACGGCGGGACCAAATGTCCAGCTGCAGTTCGTCAAATATATGAGGGATACTTATGAAACGCTGGACGTCGTTAATCAGCTGTTTGGGCTTGATTATTGGAGCAATCGCATCAACAGCTGGGAGGAGTTTCCTTCCGTTGTCGGCACAATCAATGGCAGCTTAGGCGCGGAGTTCGCGAAGTTTCAGCGGAAGCTGGTAAATGAGTTTTTGGCATGGCAGGTCTCTATCGTGAACGAATATAAGCAGCCGGGACAATTTGTAACTCAAAACTTTGATTTTGAATGGCGAGGCTACTCATTTGGCGTTCAGCCTTCCGTTGATCACTTTGCTGCTTCGGAGCCTTTTGACATTGCGGGCGTCGATATTTATCATCCTTCGCAGGATGATTTAACCGGCATCGAAATCTCATTTGGCGGCGACATGACACGTTCGCTCAAAAACGATAATTACTTAGTGCTCGAAACGCAGGCACAGGCCTTTCCGCATTGGACGCCATATCCCGGGCAATTGCGCTTGCAGGCGTTCAGCCACCTTGCTTCCGGCGCCAATATGGTCGCGTATTGGCACTGGCATTCGATTCACAATTCGTTCGAAACGTATTGGAAGGGGCTGCTCAGCCATGATTTTCAGCCTAATCCTGTTTATAACGAAGCCAAAACGATCGGTGCTGATTTTGCTAGGCTGAGCGAGGACCTTGCCAGCCTCCGCAAAAACAATCAAGTGGCTGTAATGGTCAGCAACGAGGCTTTATCTGCTATGGAATGGTTCAAGCTTCCCGATGGCAAAACCTATAATGATGTCGTTCGCGCACTTTATGACGAATTGTATAAGCTTAACGTCGAGGTCGATTTTATTCAGCCTATCTGCACCCATTTGGATAAATACAAGATGATTGTCGTACCAGCGCTTTACGCTGCCCCTTCAGAGACTTTGGAGCGATTAAATGAATTCGTACGAAGCGGTGGACATGTGGTTTATACGTTCAAAAGCGGCTTCGCCGACGAGGTCGTTAAGGTACGTACTTCACAGCAGCCCGGTATCATACAAGCAGCTTGCGGCATATCCTATAGCATGTTCGTAACGCCAAATCATGTTGGGTTAAAAGGGGCACTGATCGATCGCAGTAACGAGGCAAAAGAGGTTGAAGCATGGATGGAGCTCATCACGCCAACAACCGCTGAAGTGCTGGCTTATTATGATCATGCGCAGTGGGGTGAATATGCGGCGATTACAAGAAATAACTATGGAAAAGGAACGGCTACCTATATAGGATGCTTGCCTGGCCCTGCTGTTGTAAGACGTGTGCTTTGCGGGGCTTTGAAGAATGCAGGTCTTTGGGGCGCAGAGCAAGAGCTTGTTTTTCCAATCATCGTGAAATCGGGCTTGAATACTAGCGGAAAGCATATACGATATTATTTCAACTACTCAAATGATGCCGTTACATTTGACTACCAGCATCAGGACGGTACTGAGCTGTTGAATGGTAGTAAAGTTACAAGTGGACAACAGCTGGAGCTCGCACCATGGGGCTTTCTCATCATATCAGCCTAAATAGTAGGAACCTTCCGATCACTTTTACTGTGATTTTGAAGGTTCTTTTGTACTTTGTAAGAGATCTAGGCGGGCCTCATGCTCTTGATCTTGACGCAACTTAATAACTTATGTATCATTACTTACGTAAAGTAACTGGGTCGGCGAACAAAATATGTACTCTTGCCTTGGATATAAATAAAGGAAAGCGGTGTTTGACATCAACGAGAAAATACAACAAGTTGCTCAGCCTTCAAAGGAACGAGCAGATGTGTTCGAATTTGGCATTTACACATTAGGTGATATAAGTACTGATCCTATCAGTAGAGTATCGCCGAATGTGAGAGAGCGTTTGAAGGAAATCGTCGCAGCTGCCAAGCTTGCAGATGAGGCGGGCATTGATGTATTTGGAGTAGGTGAGCATCATCGCTTGGACTTCGCTGTTACATCTCCACCTGTTCTGCTTGCTGCAATCGCACAAGCGACGAAGCGGATTCGGTTAACTAGCGCAACGACAGTGCTTGGAACCTCAGATCCAGTTCGAGTATTTGAGGATTTCGCCACACTCGATTTGCTCTCGGATGGACGCGCGGAAATTATTGCGGGACGCGGAGCGTATATAGAATCATTTTCATTGTTTGGGTATGAGCTTGAGAGCTATAAGGAGCTCTTTCAGGAGAAGCTTAATCTTCTGCTTGCATTAAATGAAACCGAGCATATCACTTGGAATGGAAAATATAGAACGCCGCTGCTGAATGCTGAGATTGCACCTCGTCCAGAGCAGGCGCAGCTGCCCGTATGGGTCGGTGTCGGCGGTACGCCTCAGAGCGCGGAGCTCGCAGGAAGCCATGGCCTAGGAATGGCCCTTGCCATCCTTGGCGGAGATCCAGCTCGATTTAAACCGCTTGTAGACGTATATCGTGCTGCTGGTGTTCGCGCAGGCTATAAACAAGAAAATTTAAAAGTAGCGATAACAAGCCATGGTTATATTGCC
Organism: Paenibacillus sp. MCAF9; assembly: GCF_052114265.1. Lineage (NCBI taxonomy): Bacteria > Bacillati > Bacillota > Bacilli > Caryophanales > Paenibacillaceae > Paenibacillus > Paenibacillus sp. MCAF9. The sequence goes on along the minus strand of NZ_JBFREL010000013.1, from coordinate 135,064 downwards.
AACTCGACTGAGCAAGCGAAGGATGAATATTATCCTTATTATGCTCATTATGTAAGCCAGTTCATGGGAGGCAAGCAGAGGGGCGAGTCGATGGCACGCGAGCAATTCGAACAATTGGCAAGTCCAATCAATGCGCTGGCTGTAGGCAGCCCGGATCTGCTTGTTGAGAAAATATTGGCGCAGCATGAGCTATTCGGTCATCAGCGCTTCATGGCTCAGTTTGATATTGGCGGCATTCCGTTCTCAAAGGTAGCGGCTTCCATTGAGCTGCTGGCGACGAAGGTTGCGCCAGTTGTACGCAGAGAACTGAGCAAATAAAAGATTGCTAAGTTAGATTAATAGTGAATAAGAAGACTGTTCAAAGCCATGATGTGGCGGCGGCAGTCTTTTTTTATGTTATTGGATGTCCCATTTGGTTCATTATTTATTCGTGATACGACTCATTTCGTTATTCAAATTGCTGGCAGTGAATACTATACTCGGTTTTATAGAATGATGTTCTAATACGGGAGGCGCTCACGATGGAGTTTTTAGATCTATTAACCAATCCGGACAAAGTTGAAATGGAGTGGGAAGAGGGATGGGTTCGCGCGTCATTCCGTTCACGAGAATGGTATGCAGGCGAAACCGTCATTTCATTTGAAACGATGGCTAATCGTATGGCCGTTCGATTAAGTGCAGGCCAGACGCCAGTTAGGCGGCTTCACCTGAGATGGCTTCGAGAACTGGACAGCGGGGGCATTCGTGTTCTGGGGGATCAATGGGAACGAGGTTACGGTGATTTGGAATGGCGGGGGTTAGTTGCTGAGCGTGAAATGCCTTGGTATTTCCTGTTGTCAAAAGGGGGACGCACGCATGGTTATGGCGTAGAGACCGGTACAAGCTCCTTTTGTTATTGGCAAGCGGATGCAGGTGGAATCAGCCTGACGCTTGATGTCCGCTGCGGTGAAGCGGGAGTGCTGCTTGGTGATCGAACGCTCGAGGCTGCGGTCATTGTAACGAGAGAAGGTGCGGAAGGAGAATCGGCATTCGGTGCGGCAACGGCTTTTTGCAGAATGATGTGCAAGCAGCCGATTCTGCCTTCTCAGCCTGTGTATGGGGGAAACAACTGGTATTATGCCTATGGGAATAGCTCGACAGCAGAGATAATCGCTGATTCGGAGCGCGTGTCAGATTGGTCTTCTTCGGTCGATAACCGTCCGTTTATGGTCATTGATGACGGTTGGCAGCTCTGCAGCGGCGGGGGCAGCTGCAATGGTGGGCCTTGGGAACCTAATTATCAGTTTTCTGATATGCAGAAGCTGGCCAGCGATATGAAAGGAATCGGGGTTCGTCCTGGCATATGGTGCAGACCGCTATTAGTCGCAAACAGTGTGCCAAATCATTGGAGAAGATATGGTGGCCACAATGCGGGCAGCATCTATTTGGACCCAAGCGTTCCTGATGTGCTTGACTATGTGGGCAATGAAATTCGCAAGCTGCATGATTGGGGTTATGAACTGATTAAGCATGATTTTTCCACTTTCGATATTTTTGCCAAATGGGGCTTTGAAATGGGCGCATCGATGAGTGATCATGGTTTAGCTTTTGCTGATCGCACGAAGACGACGGCGGAAATTATTGTCGCTTTGTATAAGAAGATTGCAGAAGCTTCAGCGGACAGTTTAATTATTGGCTGCAATACAGTAGGGCACTTAGCAGCGGGCTTGGTTGAAATTCAGCGGACCGGTGACGATACGAGCGGTAAGGAATGGGAGCGTACACGTAAAATGGGTGTCAACACGCTTGCTTTCCGCATGCCGCAGCATGACACTTTTTTTGCGGCTGATGCGGATTGCGTTGGCTTGACCGACGATGTCCCTTGGCAATTAAACAAGCAGTGGCTGGAGCTATTGTCTGAAAGCGGCACACCGCTGTTCATTTCCGCAGATCCAAAGGCGGTTGGCGCGGAACAGGAAGCAGCGATACGCAAAGCGTTCGAACGAGCATCTAAACCGCTGCAGCCGGCTGAACCGCTGGACTGGCTTGATGATCGCTGCCCGTCCCGTTGGCAGATAGCCGGAGAGGAGAGGCATTTCAATTGGTATGCTGAACGCGGCGTACAATTGAATGAGCGTCCTGAAATTATTCTGAGGTAGCAGAAGGAACGTGGCTGGATAAATAACCAGCATGAGGTTCCACCTCAAGCGGCGTCAAATAGCTTATCGTTGATTTATGCTGTCTCCGATATGCGCCAGGCGTTAATCCTGTCCATTTGGCGAACTGCCTAATAAAGCTTTGCACATTCTCGAATCCGATTCGGAATGCGATCTCTTCAAGCGGTATGTTTCGCATGACAAGCATATGCATCGCCTCCTGCTGTCTAATGATCGATAAATATTGACGCGGCGACATGCCGTACGCTTGTTGAAACAAACGGCCGGCATGTCTGCGGCTAATGCCTGTCTTGGCTGCGATGGTTTCAAGCCAGTTGCTCGTTGAGGAATCTGTACCGAGCTCATTAAAAGTGCTGATGAGCGCCTCAATTTCCCTCGCGATCCGATCAGCAAGCGGCTGCTCATTTGGTTCATTGATGGAGAGTAAGGCTTCGCTCTGCACGAACTCCTCCAAATGCACAAGCATTTCATTACAAAGCATAAAGACGCGGTGAGCAGAAGGATTCTGCTGCAAGCATGAAATAAGTGCTTTTAGCAGCGGATTCAGGCGTTCATTGAGCGGATGATCTCTCGCAAATAAATACTCACCGCAAGCTCGAAAGGCGTAGAGCAGCTTGCTGTCCACGTTTTGCAAATGAATGACAAAACCATGCATCGTCTGCTGCTCGGGAACAATAAAGTCATGGAGCTTCATGGGGGGAATGAGAATAATATCACCTTCATGCTGCGTGAAGCTTTCATTTCCAATACGAGCGATTTGATCGCCTGTTAGGACAATATTGATCTCCAGCATCCGATGATGCAGATGTAAATCGCATACAGGGCCTTGGCCGGATTCGAACGTACGCATGCCGTATAGGATAAGCTGTTCTTTATAATTAGGAAATGATTGGTTGAGGGCAGGACTCAGATTGCTCATCATAGCTCCTTTGTAAACGGAATTATTCATACCTTTATTATCTCTCTTACCGCTGAGCAATAGCAATCCAAAATACAACCGAGAGGAATGAGACTATCGTGAAAATTGTATTGATAGGTGGAGGAAGCTTCGTATTTGCACCAACGGTACTCGAAGATATTATCGTAAAGGAGAGGCTTGCAGGCTGTGAGCTTGTCCTTGTTGATCCAAATCTGAATGCGGCTGAAGGGATGGCAGCAGCTGCAAGAGAAATAGCAAGGCAGTTAGAGGTAGACATGCTTGCGACTGCAACGGTAAACAGAAGAGAAGCGCTAATAGGTGCGGACTTTGTTATCGTATCCGCCTCGGTTCAAGGTGCACACCGTTGGCAAATCGATTTTGATATATTGCAGGCACTAGGGATGGCAGATCAAGCAAGGGAATGTGGAGGCATGGGGGGCTTAATGAATGCATTCAGGTCCATTACGCTGATTATGGATATTTGCCGTGATATGGAGGAGCTGTGCCCGCAGGCGTGGATTCTGGATGTGACGAATCCAATGCCTCGTGTCGTAACGGCAGCAGCACGTTATTCATCGATTCGCATAGCTGGATTTTGCAATATTGCGTACCTTGGTGCTGAGGGCTACACATTCCTGCCAAAGCTGCTCGGCAAATCGGCCTCTGAGGTATCTATCGTAACTGCTGGACTTAATCACTTTGCATGGGTGATGGAAATAAAAGATAGCCGCACGGGTGAGGACCTTCTGCCTAAGCTTATCCAATATATTGAAGAGGAGAACTGGTCTGATCAAGATGAAGGGACGAAGCGCGAGCTTCGTATCACTAAGCGATGGCTGCGCGAGTATGGTGCAGTCGCGGCTGGACACGTTGATCATCATGCGGAATATCTTCCTTATCAAGAGGACATTCATTACACAACAGCACCTCCATATCATGGGTCGCTCGAAGAACGCAGCAGACGCTTGGAAGAGCTGAAGCAGATTGGCGCAGGCAAAATGCATTATGATCGTTTATTTGATCATGGCAGCTGGGAGCATCCCGTTGCGCTAGCTCAAGCGTTGTATACGGGCAGCGACCTTCAGATTGATATTTTGAACGTTAAGAATGATGGCGCAATACCGGGTATTCCTTCGGATCGAATCGTAGAAATACCAGTGACCGTATCAGGCGGCATGATTCATCCGGTAGAGGTTCCAGCATTCCCAGAGCCGCTGCTTCAATTGTGCCGCGCGATTTCGGATGTTCATGAGCTTGTCGTTGAAGCAGCAGTGACGGGCAATGTCTCTATTGCGAAGAAAGCGATAGACGCCGATCCGGCTATTGAAAATAAAGAGGCTGCTTATCAAGCTTTGGAGCAGATGCTCGAAAGCCATGCTGATTTACTGCCACAGTTTCATTCGTAATGTCTTCGCGAAATAGAACGATAGAAATGTTCACAGGAGAGCTGCTTCTTAGAAATAAGGCGGCTCTTCTTTTTATTGTTCTGGGGCATACATCCGATAAATGCGAATGTACATAGCCGCTAGATGATGGAGATGGTACAATTATAGGAAAAAGATTTAAGGGAGAGACGCATGGAAGTTTCTAGACTAGATGAATTAAGACAAGCGATCGATCAAATCGATCACGACATTATTTCCTTGCTTGCAAGGAGGTTTCAATTAACGGAAGAAGTGGGTATGTACAAAGCAGCAAATCATCTCGCTGCACAAGACCTGAGCCGTGAAGCCAAACAATTTGATAAAATAAAGAAACTTGCGAGCAGCCATGATTTGAATCCAGAGACAGCAGCTTCGATTTATAGATGCTTAATGGATGTTGTTATTTCACGGCATAAGGAAATTGAGCAGGTTTATGCGCTGAACAATCGTGATTAGCTGATATATAAAAACAATATTAATCAACTATTGTGTGATGAAGAAAGGGATGGAAACGATGATTTTATACGAGAAGGAAGACGCATTCATATTGATCGCTCAGCATGATCATGCGAGAATATCCGGAGATCTTGTTTCTGCCTGGCAGAGCCAGTTATTTCATAGTGAGGAACGAAAAGATGAATTGGCTTACGCAGCATATGAGCATGACAGCAGCTGGATTGATTTGGACCGTATTCCGCTTTGGAATGATGCAGCAAATATGCCGTTTTCGTTCCGCGATTTTCCAGGCAACATCCGCTTTTTCTTCTATTCTAAAGGCTTGGATCATGTTCAGAAAACGAGCGAATACGCCGCTTTGCTTGGCAGTATTTTGTATACGACGCTTGCTGAAAGGTTCAGAAATGAGGATACGATTACGTTTGTAGAACGTGAATTTGCAAGGCAAAGCGCGATCATCGAGCGACTGCAGCTGGACGTTAGCCTGCTTCAGCTTCATGCGAAAGCGCTGCTGCTTTGTGATGAGCTGTCGCTGTTTGTATGTATGGAGCAGCCGGGAACGCCTCGAAATCAATATGAATGGTTTGCTGATGGGTTTCCCTATTGGTTCGATCGTACGGGGCAAACCTCATTGATAGCGGATTGGAAGGATGAAACGACGATCCAATTGCATCCATTCCCTTTCAAACATGAGGTGAAGACTTCATTATCTTATAAAGAAGTAAGCAAGGCGGACATAGCTGTTTATGGGATCGCAGAAGCTTATCAGCGTGCAGAGCTGCTTGAGCATAAGATTCGTTTTCAGCAAGCGCCATAGAACTAATCAATGATTGAATGAAGGAAGGAAGGATACCGCATATTTGCCGGTATCCTTCTTTATTAATCCCTCGATACTTACTTAACTGGCCCCATCGAAGCTATTTCTAAATCCACTTTTACACGCACTTCAGCATTCGCAAATGCTTCACTCCAATGATCCTCTACCTTGCAAAATTCCTTGTATTCTTTTGCTCTTGCATACACCCCAAGCCCAATCGGATCGATTTTATGTTTTTGCAGTTTCCCGATAATGCTCATAAATTGTTCCTGCATGAGAACAGCAATCTGTTTTTCAAGCTTTGTATCATCCTTTTCCACATTGAAAGGGAAAAGATGCTCGGAGAGGCCAACCCTAGTCTTCACGAGGATGTCAAACTTAAATTTATTGTTTTCATAGGAAGTTTTGATTTTTGTTTTTACTTTGGCGCCAGTCAGGCTTAAAATATTCGTTTCAAATGGTTTGTGTACTGGCTCACCAGGAATTGGGTAGGACAAACTGAAGCCCGGTGAAGCCTGCTTCTGCAAAATACTTAACAGAATCGTTTCTTGAGGGCCTAAAGAAATCTCATATTTGCCTTTCTGATTCAGCAAAGCGGAGCCTTTCAGCCTAACCTGATTATTGACGATCTTCACCTCAGCAATGTAAGGCGTCAAGCCTTTGTCATAAAACTGCCTGTGAAATTCTTGGGCGGTCGTCGCATAGGTTTCCGATTTTATCGATTTGGTGTCGACCATGCCCCGGAGCAGAATAGGAAGCAGCGGCTGATCAGGAGGATTTAATGAAAATACCTCCTCTAAAGAGCCATCAACAGCAATAACACGGTCGGTTACCGTGTTTCTTGCGTCGCGAAACAACACATCAAGCATCGGAAACCAGTCCTCGTAACTTAGAAAATGTCTGCCTAGGAGGATTACTTGGTAATTTCTCCCTTGGATGGAGCCGCTTGATTGCGAGTCTTGAATCGCTTTGGATTGCCGAAGCGAGTTAGCGATTCCTGACGTTTCTTGACTCTTTTTCTTTATGTTTTTGCTGAAAACGGGAGCGGATGAATAAAAATGGAATTTATCATTTTTATCCAAATCCATGCCAAGAGCAAGCGGTGTTGCCGCATTTTCTAAATACAGCTGATCCCCGCAGGCGGATGCAGTAAGGCAAATCGTAATGAACAAGCAACATACAAAAAAGAGTCGCAGCTTCATAGATCAGCCCTCCGATGTATTCGTTTGTAAATGACCATATATATCAGCAGTAGACTAGGGAGTATATATTCCATCCCAAAACCAAACCAAGTAAGCCATAATTCAATTTGATCGCTTTGCTTGAATGAGGGAATGTGAATAAAAGTAGCTATCGCAAGAATAATGCACAAGATACGTAATGGGATACGATGGTTGCTTAGCACGAAAACCTTGCTTATGCAAAAAGAGACGATATACATAGACGGAATCCAAACGAGTGAGAAGACGAACAAATAAAACGCGATGAAAGGCACCTCAATCCGTTCAATAAAGCGAAATTCAATTGTTTTGAGAATACTGATGATTGGATCATTATAAAGTGTGATTTCATGGGGACTGAAGTAAATGAAGCATATGATTGTAATAAATAGATGTACAGATAGGGTAATCGTATTGGATATAAATAGTGAAGAAGCAGCTTTATCCTTCTTAACTAAATAAGGATAAAATATAAAAACGGCAGCTAGCCCCAGGTTCGGATAAATCGTTGCTTTCACCGCCGACAGGACGGGCAGCCAACCTACTTTTAATATAGGCAGTAAATTGAGCCAATGAGCATATTTCAGGGTAAATAGATAAACAAAGGGCAACCAGCATGATATGACAGCAACTAGCTCTGCATATCGTCCTAAGATGCGAGGACCGTTTATAGCGATTTTATAAGCGGGTATTAACAGCAGAATCATGAGGATGTAGGACTGTGTGTTTGGCATCAGCCAAATTTTAATAATCAGGATGGTGCGCACAAGACCGTCATACATCAGAGAAAGGAAAAACATGGCCAACAATAGGGTAAATCCTTTGGCAAGCCATTTCCCCATCATTGCAGGCAGCGCATCAATTAAAGGTTTATCAGAACAATGTCTCATCACCATAATAATGATATACCCGCATAGAAGACTGATGGCATAACCAATTAGAATGGAAATCCAGCCATCCGTTCCTGCTATTTCTGCTAATTTCCTCGGCAAGGAAAGGACGGCAACACTAATCTGAATACCGGAAATAATAAAAATAAATTGCATCGAAGTTATCGTATTACCTTCGGTGTTCGTCAATGTGCTCAATCCTCCTTCCGAGTGTTTGTTTGACGTTTTTCTTGAAGCGGGAGCGCGTTTTTTGGTCTCTTTTCCATCAGCCATAATGGCGCTCGAATTAGGGTGTCCTTCAAATCTGAGAAACGGAGCGGAGCCAGTGGGCTTCCATATGGCATGCCTAGCGATTTAAGCGTTAATAAATGAGCGATCATCGTCATCAAACCAACAATAATCCCAACAAACCCGAACAGTGAGGATAAAATCATGAGCATGAAACGAATTAAGCGAACGGCTGCAACCATATCGTAGTTTGGCAAAATAAATGAAGAAATGGCCGTAAATGCTACAACAATAACCATAACATTGCTTATTAAGCCAGCTTGAACGACAGCTTGTCCAAGCACAATACCCCCAACGATGCCAACGGTCTGGCCAACGGGGGCAGGCAGCCGGACGCCAGCTTCACGGAGCATTTCCAAAGTGATTTCCATTAGAATGGCCTCCACAAAAGGTGGAAACGGTACTTGTCCACGTGATTCTCCTAGGGTGAGCAGCAGCTTCATTGGAATGATCTCGATATGGAAGGAAACAACTGCGATATAAAAGGCAGGCAAAAATGTAGCAGTAATAAATGCAAACATTCGCAGCAGCCTCAAAAAGGTTGCAATGGACCAACGAGTACTATAATCGTCGATACTTTGGAAATAAGAGTAGAAGCTGACTGGAGCAACGAGTACGCTTGGCGAGCGGTCAACGACAACGACACATCTTCCTTGCAAAATTTGCGATGCTGCAGAATCTGGCCGCTCAGTAAGAACGAATTGCGGGAAGAGTGAGTAGGGATTATCCTCGATCAGCTCTGCCAGCTCACCCGTGTTTAAAATGACATCTACGTCAATCTTTTGAATGCGATCTTTAAGATCGTTTAACAATTGAGGATTCATTACATCCTCCAGATAAATAATCGTTACGGAGGTCTGGCCGCGCCGACCGACAATCAGCCGTTTCATTTTTAATTCGCGATTCGGGATATAACGTCTTATCATAGCGATATTTTGGCCACTGGTTTCGACAAAGCCTTGATGGGCGCCTTTTAAGGAGGCTTCCATTTGTGGATCTTCAATTGACCGCTGCGGCCAGCCGCTTGTGCCAAGCACATAGGCCGCCTCTCTGCCGCTCACGAATAATATGGATTTACCGTGCAGTATTGCTATCTCAATTTGGTACCAATCCGTTTCGGGTACGATTTGTCCAATGGTCATCATTAACTCATCACCGGGTTTTCCCCCGCTCGAATCTAGCTGCAAGGGACGAAGGACATCACTATTAATTGCTGCTCCATCTGTCAGCCCATCGATGTAGATGAGTGCTGCTTGCTCAGTTGTTTGCTTGATCGTTAGATTCCTTATGACTAAATCGCTTGTATCAGAAAAAATTTCTCTTATACGTTCTATGTTTACTGTCAGGTCTGAGCTGATAGGTTCTGTTTGATCCATTGTTTGCGTCCTCCCATCCTCGCTGCCGTCTTGATTGATACACCTATTTTGCCACGGTTTACCATAGCTATACGCATGCAAAATAAATACCCCCTTGCGAAAGAGCAAGGGGGTACAATTGATGTTATATGTTATTTTGCTTTACTAACGGCCTATGAGCCTGATTTAAACAACGTTGCAATCGAGCCGCCTTCGGTAATGATTTTAATGGCGGTTGCAAGGAGCGGGGACATCGGCAGTACGACAAATTTACTCGAATGCTCTTGACCGATACTGATCGTATCTGTAATAACGACTTCGCGGATGTTCGGATGATCCAGCTTCTCAAGCGCATTGGCTGAGAACAGGCCATGCGTTGCACATATGTAGGAATCATGCGCACCTTTTTTCTTAAGCGCCTCTACGACGTTTACAATTGTGCTGCCTGTATCAATTAAGTCTTCAATAATAATTGGTGTCATGTCTTCAACATCACCGATGATATGCGTGATTTCAGACTGATTATGAGCGGGACGATTTTTGATCATGATCGCAAATGGACAGTCCAGCAAGCCGGCAAGTTTCTCGGCTGTTGTAGCTCGGCCCGCATCTGGCGATACGACAACAGGGTTTTTGATGTTTTTGCTTCGCAAATAATCAATGATCAAATCAAGCGCCGTTAAATGATCGACTGGAATATCGAAGAAGCCTTGAATCGGATCAGCATGCAAATCGACGGTGATGATTCGGTTTGCTCCAACGGTAGTCAATACATCGGCTACCATCTTAGCGGAGATGGGCTCTCGCGGTGCCGATTTTCTTTCCTGACGTGCATAACCATAGTATGGCATAACGATATTAATGGTTTTCGCTGATGCTCGTTTGGCAGCGTCTATCATGACGAGAGTTTCGATTAAATGCTCATTTACGGGATGGGAAAGTGATTGGACGATGAATACGTCACAAGTACGAATAGGTTCTCCGTATGAAACATGAATCTCACCGCTTTGATGCCTTGATATTGCAACATTGCCTAGCGGGAGCTCAAGTTCTTTACATAACTCCTCAGCCAACTTCTGGTTCGAAGTGCCGGAGAAAATTTTAATCTTTTGCATGTGATCCTCCTAAATGGTAGCTACAAGATGCTACGTTAAACGACATTATTAGCTCAATCATAACAAACAAAACAAAAGAGGACAAATATTTGATGAAACGACTTTTCTATTGGAACAAATAATGAAAGGTGATAAAGTGGATCAAGGAAAAAGTGCCACAGAAGGAGATGCCCTACTTGCTTGCTCAGAAAAAAATCCAAGCTCAAAATCAATCCGCTGGCATTAAACGGCTTTGGCTGATCCTCTTGCTTGGATCGCTCTCCGCGTTTGGGCCGTTGTCCCTTGACATGTATTTGCCGGCGCTGGCGCAGGGCCTTGTTATGGCTGCTATGTTTGCATACATTGCCGGCTCACGGGTAGCGCATCTGCATTGCTCGGGTTATTATCCTTCACATTTGGGGGCATTATTTCACCGCTCGTAGGGCTTGGCGGCAGCGCAAATGCGCTCCCTATGGGGATTTGGATAGCCATTACAGAGCTGGGTGCTGTAGCCTGTTATATTCTTTTGATCAAAAAGCCGTTTCGAAAGCGCTAATCCAAAGAGCCTGCCATCCAGCTTAAGCAGTGCAAGCTGCTTTGGATCGGCTCTTTTTTTTGCTGTTCAGGAAGGTGTATAATGTGTGCTTAGAAGGAAGTGGAAGCATGTCCAGAGAAAAAAGAGCTTATGAGCTGGTCGCATTGAAGGAGATAGCAGAGACACTTAACAGCACAAACGACATGGATCAAATGCTGAATGATGTGCTTGCCAAGCTGCTTCAGGTTACAGGTTTTACTACGGGCTGGATATTTATGATTGACAATAAAAGTGAAAACCTTTGTGCGGCTACACATAATTTGCCTCAAGGATTGGCGGCAAACAATCAGGCGGTCATGTGCGGCGAGGTTTGCTGGTGCATTGAAAGCTTTAAGCAAAACAAGCTGGATCAAGCGGTAAATATTATAGAATGCTCAAGAATTACATATGCCATCACGAACAAGCTTGGTGATAATGAAGGTGTTACTCATCATGCGACGGTTCCGCTAAGAGCAGGAACGGATCAATTCGGGTTGTTAAATGTTGCTGAAGCTGGCAAGGATCGTTTTACTGAGGAGGAGCTTGCACTTCTGCAAGCCGTCGCTTATCAGATCGGGACGGCGATTAAGCGAATCCGCCTGTATCAGGTGCAGGAGCAGCATGCGATTCATTATGCAAAGCTTGGTGATGTTATTCAGAAAATAAATGCCATACAAGATATAAACCATCTGCCGCTGCAAGCGGTGAGCCATATAGGCGATACGTTCAACTGGCAGCATGTATCGTTATTTATGTATGAACAAGAGCAATTATCGCTTCGCGCACATTATACAGACAATCATGTCCGAAAAGAGTGGCTTTCACTTGCCATCGATCAAGGCGGGATGGTGAGCAAAGCGTTTCATGAGAATCGTCTTGTCAAACAGTCCGAATGCGACAGCAATTCCTGCTCGTCTTTATCATCCATAGGGATACCACCGTTCTCATCAGCAGTCGCAATACCGCTTCGCATTCGCAGCCGCCCTATTGGCGTTCTGTTTGTAAGCAGCCAGTTAGGCAAGCAGTTTGATGATTACTTAGAGGACTTCATGTATTCGCTTGGGGATCATTTCACGTTAAGCGTAGAAAATTTGCGGGTATATGAGCAGCGGCGCGAGCTCGCGCGCATGGAAGAGCGAAATCGAATGGCTAGAGATTTGCATGATTCGGTTATTCAAAAGGTTTTCTCTTTATCCTTTCTAGCGAAGGGCGCCGAGACGGTGCTGGCAGGCAAAGAACCTGTCGTGGAACGATCATTGCAAGAAATAAGACAGCTGTCACAGGAAGCGCTGAAGGAAATGAGAACGCTGATATGGCAGCTGCGGCCGGCAGGTCTTGAGCATGGGTTGATTACTGCGCTTAAGCAATATGGCAAGAGCATGGATTTAACCGTGTATGAGAAGGTGGAGGGTGTTCGCGAGCTTCCGCGTGCGATTGAAGAAGCCCTTTGGAGAATCGGACAAGAGGCGCTTAATAATGTAAGGAAACATGCAGATACGAATACCGTTTATGTGCGGCTCATCAAAACAGAGTCTCGCGCCTGCTTGGAAATTTTGGATCGAGGCCGCGGTTTTTCGCAAGAGAAGCGTAAAGGAAAACTGACCATGGGAATGCTAACGATGCGGGAACGTGCAGAAACGCTTGGCGGAGAGCTAACGATAGCGGGCGGAAAAGGGCAGCCTACAATGGTGACAGCTGTTATACCGATTGCAACGGAAATGGAAATGTGGGAAGAGGAATGAGGAACTGTTTTGACGATAAAAATATTGCTCGTTGATGATCATCAAATTGTGTTGAAGGGAATTTCTTTTTTTCTAAGCATGCAGCCTGATTTTGAGCTGGTGGGTGAAGCGAATAACGGCAAGGAGGCGGTAGAAAAAGCTGCTGAACTTAAGCCTGATATCATACTGATGGATCTGAACATGCCGGTTATGGACGGGATCGAAGCGAGCAATTTAATCGCTAGGCAAAATCCGGATATTAAAGTGCTTGTGCTCACCAGCTTCTCGGATCGCAGTCATATCGTGCCTGCTCTACAATCCGGAGCTGCTGGGTATATGCTGAAGGATGTAGAGCCTGATCAGCTTGCAGAAGCGATTCGCAGCGCCTATAAAGGAAATATTCAGCTGCATCCGGATATAGCGAGTGCGTTACTCGCTCAAGTATCGCCGCAGATTAGTTCGGTGAAAGGGCTGCCTATTCGTGAGTTAAGTGAAATATTGACTCCGAGAGAGCTGGAGGTGCTGCAATTGCTTACCAAAGGAATGAGCAATAAAGATATTGCTCACTCGCTCACTGTAGCAGAGAAAACAGTCAAAACGCATGTGAGCAGCATTTTAAGCAAGTTGGATTTAACGGACCGAACGCAAGCTGCGTTATACGCGGTGCAGTTAATGCGAGAACCTGAATAACACGCTGACGTAAGACTATAGTCGTAAGACTAGCTCTCCGCCTTTGGCGGTTTTTTTATGTCGATTTTTCGGTCTATTTACCGATGATTGTTGCTCTAAAACTATATACAATTAAGGTACTTACAAAAAGTAAACAAACATCTTGGAGGGAAATATACAATGAGTACAGTATTATTTATTAAAGCAAACGATCGCGGAATCGAACAGGCAGTCAGCGTTAAGCTATATCAATCTTTTCTAGACAGCTACAAAGCCAGCCATCCAGAAGACACAGTGGTTGAGCTTGATTTGTTCAATGAAAACTTGCCTTACATGAACGCTGATATGATTAACGGCAACTTCAAAGCAGCTCGCGGTTATGACCTTACACCTGAAGAGCAAGCAGCTGTAGCTGTTTCGGRCAAATATATGAATCAATTTCTTGCAGCGGATAAAGTGGTTTTCGCATTCCCGCTTTGGAACTTCACTGTTCCTGCAGTATTGCACACTTACATCGACTACCTTTCACAAGCTGGCAAAACGTTCAAATATACAGCTGAAGGCCCAGTTGGTCTAATCACCGATAAAAAAGTCGTATTGCTTACTGCTCGCGGCGGCATTTATTCCGAAGGCCCTGCAGCTTCGGTTGAAATGGCACATAACTTTATCCGCACAGTAATGGGCTTCTACGGTGTGACTAACCTAGAGAGCATCATCATTGAAGGCCACAACCAACTTCCTGACCAAGCAGAAGCTATTGTAGCAAAAGGTCTTGAGGAAGCAGCAGCATCAGCTGCTCGTTTCTAAATCAACCGTTTAAATGCGAAGGCAGCCGGATAATTTCGGCTGCCTTTTTTTTGGGTGCAAGATCGCTGGATATAAAAAAAGGTTGACTTGATAAGCGGATCAATGTTTTCATTATATAGACCGATCGTTATAATCGAGGAGTGAATCAATGTCGGAAAAACATAATACAAGGCATGCCATACTTGATACGGCAGCTAGGCTTTTTTTTACGCAGGGCTATCATGCGACGGGATTAAGCCAAATTATTAAAGAAAGTGATTGTCCGAAGGGATCTCTCTATTATTATTTTCCAAACGGCAAAGAAGAGCTTGCGCTGGAATGCATTAACTGCACGAAGGAGCTTGTGATTGAGAAATGGAGAAAGAAATTTGCCGATTATGAGGACCCTGCTGAAGCCGTTCAGGCTTTTGTATTTGATATGGCTGATGACGCAGAGAAGTTTGATTATGAGGGTTATATGCCGTTTAGCTTCTGGATGGCAGTCGAAACCTCATCGATTAGCGAGAAGCTGAGAGCAGCTGGACAAGGTGTATTTGCAGCATGGCAGAACGTGATTTCCGAGAGGCTGGTTCAGCTTGGAATGGAAGAGACTAGAGCAGATGAGGTTGGCGTCGTCACCGTTTCCTTATTGGAAGGTGCGCTCATTCTAACGCTGACGAATCGGGACAAGCAGCCGTTGTTATCCGCAGCGAAATGTTTGCCGTATATCATTAATAAATGTCCTTCTCTATGAGAAGTCATGAATAAATGCTAGATAGATAATAGGAGAGTGGAAGGCTTGCAAGCAACAATGACAGAATCGCAACAAAATACGGGGCAAAAATATAAAGTAATCCCCATTATGATTTCATTATTATTAAGCGGCTTTATCGGAATGTTTAGTGAAACGGCATTAAATGTAGCACTAAGCGATTTAATTCGCGTCTTTGATATTACGGCGCCAACGGTACAGTGGTTGACGACGGGATACTTGCTGACGCTGGGCATATTGGTTCCCGTATCGGGGCTGCTGCTTCAATGGTTCTCGACAAGGCAGCTATTCATAGCAGCACTTAGTTTCTCCGTACTAGGAACATTGGTTGCGGCGCTCGCACCAAGCTTTGAAGTTCTTATGGCTGCGCGTATTATCCAAGCAGTCGGAACGGCGCTTTTGCTGCCGCTTATGTTTAACACAATTCTTATTATTTTCCCGGCTGAGAAGCGGGGAGCGGCAATGGGTGTAATTGGGCTTGTTATTATGGTTGCTCCTGCTGTAGGCCCGACGATTGCAGGACTCTTGATTGAAAACTTAAGCTGGCACTGGATTTTCTGGTTGTCGCTTCCGTTCCTAGTCATTGCACTATTATTCGGGATTATGTATATGCAAAATGTTTCTACCATAACAAAACCGAAAATTGATATTTTTTCTCTCGTATTCTCAACGCTAGGGTTCGGGGGCATCGTGTTTGCCTTTAGCAGCGCGGGTGAAGGTGAAGGCGGCTGGGGCAGTACAAAAGTGATTGCGACCATGATCGTTGGTATTTTGTCCCTTGCGATTTTCGCTGTTCGTCAATTGACGATGAAGCAGCCAATGATGAACTTACGGGCGTTTAAGCATCCGATGTTTGTTGTAGGAACATTAATGGTATTTATTTGTATGATGGTTATTTTATCTTCTATGCTCGTTCTGCCTATGTATTTGATCAGTGGACTTGGTCTTAGTGCACTGACAGCTGGCCTCATTATGCTGCCAGGCGGTCTTATTAACGGAATTATGTCTCCCATTATGGGCAGCCTGTTCGATAAGTTTGGTCCTAAGTGGCTTGTTATTCCAGGTCTTGTCATCGTTGCCGCTGCGCTATGGTTCTTCTCAGGCATAACGACAGCATCAACGATTACATTAATTATTGTCCTTCATTCATGCTTGATGATCGGTATTTCGATGGTATGGATGCCTGCACAAACAAACGGGCTCAACCAGCTGCCGCGCGAGTTGTACCCGGATGGTACGGCGATTATGAATACACTGCAACAGGTCGCTGGCGCTATCGGTACCGCAGTTGCAGTAAGTATTATGACCGCAGGAATGACCGGCTTTATGAAGGATGTGGCTGATCCAACAGATCCAGCCAATGCTCCGCTTGCGTTGACAGCAGGAATTCAGAATGCATTTATTTTCGCTATGATTGTTGCGATTATCGGTTTGATCGTTGCTTTCTTCATTAAACGGGTTCATGTAAGCAAACAGAAATAATAGATTTGAATACTAGAGGCAGTCTATGGCAACATGGACTGTCTCTTTTTTGATAGAATGATTGACGGTGAGAACAATTATCAATTACAATGATTGAAAATATGCTGCAGACAAGCATTTGCAATACTAAAGGCGGGTCAATCCATGAAAAAGATTTTACTTATTGAGGACGAAAGAAATTTAGCGCGTTTTATTGAGCTTGAGTTGCGTCATGAATCGTTTGAGACAGTTGTTTCTTATGATGGCAATAGTGGTCTAGAGCGCGCCTTGCGAGAAGAATGGGATGTTATTTTATTGGATCTTATGCTGCCTGGCATGGACGGACTTGAGGTTTGCAGGCGTATTCGCGAATCAAAAGCAACACCTATTCTTATGCTGACAGCGAGAGACAGCGTTACGGACCGAGTGTCTGGCCTTGACAGCGGGGCGGACGATTATATCCCGAAACCGTTTGCGATTGAAGAGCTGCTTGCACGGCTTCGCGTTGTATTTAGGCGACAGGATATGATTGCATCAGATCAGCGTTCCATTTTGTCTTCTGGCGAGTTAAGTGTTGATTTAGACGCTAGAATCGTCAGCAGAGGCGAACAAATCATAGAGTTGACTAAGCGGGAATACGGATTGCTGCTTGCTTTCATGCAAAATCCGAACCGTGTCTTCTCACGGGAAACGCTGCTTGATACCGTATGGGGTTACGATGCGGCTGTCGATACGAATGTTGTTGATGTATATGTGAGATATTTGCGCAATAAGATAGATGTCCCCGGAGGAACGAGCTGCATTCAAACGCTGCGCGGTATTGGGTATGTGATGAAAAAATGAATAATTTGCGCGTAAGTTTCTCACGAATACCGATCAAGTGGAAGCTGACATTATGGTCGGCGCTGCTGTTATTTCTTTTATTTGCTGCGTACAATGCCGTTCAATATATGTTTGTAGAGAAGTGGATGAAGAAACAAGCAGAGACGGCTACACAGGAAGATATGCGGGAAGTATTAAACTATTTGTTAGAAAAGGAGTTCACTTTCGACGAATCGGAGCTGACTTCAATACGTAGCTTTCTTGAAAAAGTAAATGGTAAAAATCAGCTAATACGCGTGCTTGATGAAGATGGAGCACCGATCATGATTGTCTCCGATAATCTAACAGAGCAGTGGTTAAGTGCTTATCCTTCTTCGAGTTTAGCTGCCAAAGGGTCGTGGTTTCTTGACCAAAACCTGCTGCTTATGCGCAGCCCCTTAACGATCTTCTCGTTTAATGGAACAATCGAAATTGTGAAAAACATCGAGGATTTTGAGAAGCTTAGTTCAGCTTTTTTTCGAATTATGTTAATTTGCTGTGTCGGTGCCATTATTATAAGCGGCATCGGCGGAGGATTGCTGGCGCGTCAGCTGCTAAAGCCGCTTCAAGCGATGAATGTTGCCATGACCGGCGTAAAGCAGAAGGGTTTACAAGAAAGGGTTCAGCTAAACGAAAATAAAAATGATGAAATTGCAACGCTCATGAAGCTGTTTAATGAAATGATGGATCAGCTTGAGCGATCGTTCGGGCAACAGAAACAATTTGTAGAGGATGCTTCTCATGAGCTCAGAACCCCAATCGCCATTATTGAAGGTCATCTCGCACTGCTGCAGCGCTGGGGAAAGGATGACCCTGCAGTTCTGGAAGAGTCTTTGCATGCTTCGTCGCAGGAAATTGCTCGTCTGAAAGGACTTGTACAGGAACTGCTCGCATTGTCTCGTGCGGAGAAAGAGCCGGCTTACGGGAATGAGATGAGCAGCCATTCGAAGCAGAAGATGGAACAGCTTATTAGAAATATAGAGGTGCTTCATCCGGAGTTCACTTTTCATGCTGATTTGAGTCTTTTGTCAGACGTAAATCTATTTGTGTCTGAGCAGCATCTGGAGCAAATTATGCTCATCTTACTTGATAATGCAGTCAACTATTCGGGAGAAAGCCGAAAGATAGAGCTATGCTGCTTGTTAGGGGAAACGGATGCTGTCATTCAAGTCACAGATTTTGGCGTTGGCATATCTGATCAGGATTTACCGCTCGTTATGAATCGTTTTTACCGCGCAGACCGTTCGAGGAGCGGCACAAGCGGCGGTCATGGACTCGGGCTGGCGATTGCGAACCGTTTGGTGCAACGATATGACGGTAGTTTGCTTATTGAAAGTAAACTTCATCAAGGTACAACGGTTTCGGCTGTTTTTAAACGAGCTACCCGAAAATGAATGTCGGGTAGCTTTTTTTTATTTTCACAGCATTTTCTCATTTTAGTCGGTTACAATAGGAACTGTTGAGTTTGTGGTAATGATTTTCATTATCAAATTAAAAGTGGGAACGAGAGGTATGACAAAGATGAAAAAGAATTATATCGTAAGTGTCGTATTGTTAACGATGCTGACAGTGCTCGTATTAGCAGGTTGTGGAGCGAATAATGCAGGAAACGATAAGACGAATGCTTCTTCGCCATCGCCAGAGGCGAGCCCAGCAACGACTGAAGCAGCTGGTGGAAGTAATGATACGAGTAAGAATAACAGCAAAGAGCAAGTGGTAAACGTGTTTACAGCAAGACACTATGATGTTGACAGCCAGTTGTTTGATGCCTTTACGAAAGAAACAGGCATTAAAGTCAATGAAATTAAAGGTACAGCAGAAGAGCTCGTTGAACGCTTGAAGCGAGAAGGAGAAAGCTCAGAAGCAGATCTGTTCATTACAGTAGATGGCGGCGTTCTAAATTATGCGAAGCAAAATGAAGTGCTTCAACCGATACAATCCACAACGGTTGATAGCAATGTACCCGCAGAGCTGCGGGATAACGAAAACAATTGGGTTGGCATTGCAACCCGTGCACGCGTTATCGTTTATGCCAAAGATCGTGTAAAGTCGGAGCAGCTATCCACCTATGAAGATCTTGCTAGTGCTGCATGGAAAGGGAAAGTATTGGCGCGCTCGTCTGCCAGCCTTTATAATCAATCGCTGCTTGCTTCATTCATCGAACTAAATGGAGAGCAAAAAGCTGAAGAATGGGCGAAGGGGATTGTAGCAAACTTTGCTCGTGATCCTGAAGGCGGAGATCGTGACCAAGCGAAAGCGGTCGTTGCTGGTCTAGGTGATGTTGCGATTATGAATACTTATTACGTTGGGCAAATGCTGAATTCGAAGGATGCGGAAGAGGTTAAGGTTGCAGAGAAAATTGGCGTATTCTTCCCGAACCAAGAAACGACAGGCACACATCTTAACATCAGCGGCGTAGGCTTTACTAAGCATGCTAAGAATAAAGATAACGCTGTTAAACTGATCGAATTCATGACAGGCAAGGATGGGCAAACGCTGTTAACGCAAGGAAGCTTCGAATTTCCTGTAAATGCTGCTGCAGAAAAGCCTGAGTTGTTAAAGGGCTGGGGTGACTTTAAAACACAGAAGCTGGATTTCTCCAAGCTGGGCGATCATAACAAAAAAGCTGTCGAGCTTCTGGCTAAGGCAGGCTGGAAATAATAATGATGGCTTCCATCTCTTTGCGAAATTTAAAGAGAATATTGAACGGCTGGGTTATATTGAGCGTAATAGGGGCCATCATGGCCCTTATTCCGTCTCTTTATATTTTTTTCGGTTTGTTTGACAAACCGAATGAAAACTGGCAGCAAATCAAAGAGTATATGCTGTTTGATTCAGTCGTTCAATCTTTCTATCTTGTCGTAGGAACGGTGTTTTTCTCCGTTATCATCGGCGTGTCGCTTGCATGGCTTGTTGCAGCCTATGATTTCCCGATGCGGAAGTTTTTTCACTTTGCATTTTTGCTGCCACTGGCAATCCCACCATATATTGCAGCTTATACTTACGGTTCTATGCTGAGCTATACGGGCAGCATACAAGTTTTTATGCGAAATACGCTCGGCGTAACCCCTAATCAAGCTTATTTTGATATATTGTCCATGAAAGGCGCTATTTTCATATTTTCAATGTTTTTGTTTCCTTACATTTATTTGATGACCAAAACCTTTATGGAGAAGCAAAGCGCAGCTTTCATAGAAAACGCAAGATTGCTCGGCAAAGGGCAGCTTCATATCTTTTTTCGAATCGTATTGCCTTTGTCGCAGGGTGCAATTATCGGCGGAGCCAGCCTCGTCGCATTTGAGGTACTGAATGATTTTGGAGTAACAAAACATTTTGGCATTGCTTCGTTTACTGCAACAATTTTCAAAACATGGTTTGGTATGTACGATGTTGATTCTGCCCTAAAATTATCTGCACTCCTAATGAGCGCTATCATTGGTTTGTTTATTATGGAGAGACTGCTTCGCAGGCGAAAAATGTATCATTCCGCGACAAGCAAGCTTAATCCGCTTAAACGAAGGAAGTTATCCTATTTAGGGACAGCTGCTGCTATTTTTGTGAGCACGGTTATATTTGCCCTTTCGTTCGCTATTCCAGTAGTTCAGCTCCTCGTATGGGCGACATGGACATATCAAGATGTATTGAACAGCAAATTTGCGCAGCTCGTCTCAAACACGCTTTTGGTTTCCATTGTTGCGATTACCGTGTTAATGCTGCTTGCTG
Organism: Paenibacillus sp. MCAF9; assembly: GCF_052114265.1. Taxonomy (NCBI): domain Bacteria; kingdom Bacillati; phylum Bacillota; class Bacilli; order Caryophanales; family Paenibacillaceae; genus Paenibacillus; species Paenibacillus sp. MCAF9. The sequence continues at coordinate 113,878 of NZ_JBFREL010000013.1, read as the reverse complement.
TTATTGTCGCAAATGTAAGCCGCAGCCTGAATCGATCGCTTTTGCCGCTTGCAGCAACGAAGCTAATTTTAATGGGCTACTCTATCCCGGGTGCTGTTTTGTCCATTGGCGTGCTTGCTTTGTTTATTTCCCTAGACCATCAATTAAGCGGCGTCTATTCATGGTTAGGTTTTGGATCGAGCAAGCTCGTGCTCAGCATGTCGCTCGTGATGCTTATTTTCGCCTATGTAATCCGCTTCCTTGGTGTAGGATTTAATGCGGTGGAAGCGGGATTTGATAAAATAGGCAATCGTTATTCTGAAGCTTCCAGAACGCTCGGCATAGGTATGACTGCGACTTTCTTCAAAGTGGACTTGCCATTAATAAAAGGATCCATATTAGCAGGCTTCCTACTTACCTTTATGGAAATTATGAAGGAGCTGCCGCTGACGCTGCTGCTGCGCCCGTTTAATTTTGAGACGCTAGCGACAAAAGCCTATCAATATGCAAGCGATGAGCAAATTCATCAAGCTTCGGTACCGTCTTTATTCATAATCACGGTGGGAATGGCAACTGTTTTTGTTTATCATTGGTTGGGAGAGAAGAAATCCAGATGAACTTTTTTGAGCTGACTAACGTTTCTTTTAGCTATGATAATGGGAAAAAGAGTGTATTAGAAAACTTTACGATGCAAATGCAGAAGGGTGAAGTTGTTGGAGTGCTTGGTCAAAGCGGTTGCGGGAAAAGCACGCTGCTGCGGATTATTGCCGGGCTTGAGATTCCTGCCTCGGGACGTATTGCCGCTGGCGGCAGGGTTTTAGTAGATGATCAGCAGTTTATTCAGCCTGAGCAGCGCGGCATAGGCATGGTGTTTCAGGATTATGCATTGTTTCCTCATCTGACTGTCGGTCAAAATATATTATTTGGTTTACATCGATTATCAAGAAAAGATAGATTCAAACGGCTGGATGAAATGCTGGAGCTGATACAGTTAAATGATTTCGTCAAGCGTTATCCGCATGAGCTTAGCGGAGGTCAGCAGCAGCGTGTTGCTTTTGCTCGTGCGCTTGCCCCGTCTCCCTTGATGCTGTTGATGGATGAGCCATTTAGCAGTTTGGATTCTCACTTAAAGCAAAGCATTCGGGAGGAGCTGAAGCGTTTGCTTCACAAAGCCCAAATTACGTGTATGTTCGTCACCCATGATCAAGAGGATGCAGCTGCTATTTGCGATCGAATCATTCAAATCCCATATAGACAAACCCCAGCAATCCCGATATGATTGATTAAATAATCGCATAATTGAATAGAGAAGGTGCAAACAAAAGCATGCTTTTGTTTGCTTAATAGGGAAGTCCGGTTCAATGCCGGCGCGGTCCCGCCACTGTATGTGAAGAGTGATTCTCTGCAAATGCCACTGTCCGATTCAAGGATGGGAAGGTGTGAGAATCGCGTTGACGCACGAGCCAGGAAACCTGCCTTTTTTATTTTGTTTCTCATTCTTCGGGGGTAAAGAATGTGGAGGCGTAATCGTTTTGCAGGACGCATCATATATTTTAGTTATATACGGTTGCTATTCTTACATTCGACATGCAGATCCCCTAATAGAAGGGGGTCTTTTTTTTATTGTTAAGGTTTGTGTGAATGAGACAAAAAGGAGTAGAAAACAGACGATGGCAAAGATTTGCAAGAAATGGTTACCAAGCTTAATCATCCTATGGCTGTTTATTGGTTTATTAGCTGGCTGTGCCAGTCCGGCACAAAACGTTAATTCCAATACCAATCAAGTGCAAACCAGCAACGAAGGACAAGTGGGAAAAGAAGCGGAGAAAGCCGCTGATGAGCAGCCAACGAGTACTTCAGCATCAGAAACGGCAGAGGCAACGCAGTTGCCTAGCGAAGATAAAGATCAAGCGAAGGCAACTGACAACGCTGGCGATAAGCAAGTTACGCCTTCCCCGAAGCCGAAGCAGACAAATGAGCCGAAATTGGATGATCCAAAAACGAAGCCTACTGCTTCTGCGAAACCAAACAAAACAGATGGTACGACTACGACAAAGCCCGTCACGCCTGTTGCAACGCCGAATCCTGTGCAGACGGTTACGATTTCAATTGTCGCGGACAAGGATACGGGAACGGTGCTTGCTCCAACAGTCGTAGAGTTCAAGAAGGATGATACCGTTCTTGATGTATTGAAGAAAATTACGAGAAAAAACAAAATACAAATGGAATACAGAGGTGTTAAAGGCGGTGCTTATATCGAAGGCATCGACAATATTTACGAATTCGATTTGGGCGCGAAGAGCGGCTGGATGTACCGAGTAAACGGTGAGTTTCCTAACAAGGGCGCTGGGGTTTACAAGGTTAATGAAGGCGATGTTATTGAATGGTTGTACACGACTGATCTTGGCGAGGATATAGGAGCAAAATTCGATGAATAGTGCGTTCGGTTCGGTACATCCGGTTACGAGCTTCAGTTATTATGCTGGAGTCATTACATTCGGCATGCTCTTATTTCATCCTGTTTTCTTATTGACGTCACTTGCTGCGATTACGGTTATTATTGTCATTCATGGCGAAGGGAAGCGGCTGCTTAAGCTGCTTCCTTATTATGTTCTAATGGGCGGTTTGGTTGCTGTTCTCAACCCGCTGTTTTCTCATCGCGGGCGGCATATTTTATTTTATTTTATGGATCAGCCGATCACGCTGGAAGCTATTTTATATGGTGTGACGATGATGCTCTCTTTATTGTGCATTTTATTAGCCTTTGTATCGTTTCAGCAGATTGTTACGACGGAGAAATGGATGTATTTATTTTCACGAGTCGCTCCGCGAACTGCACTGCTAACCTCGATGTCGATTCGGTTCGTACCGCTTTTCTTGCGGAGACTGGATCAAATTACTACGGTTCAACGAATAAAAGGGGTTTCGATTCTCGAAGGCAGCTTGAAAAAACGGAGCAAGGACGGCATGCTGCTCGTTCGTGTACTATTGACCTGGTCCTTGGAGGAATCGCTTCAGACCGCTGATTCTATGAAAGCTAGAGGGTATGGCGCAGCAAAACGAAGCTCTTATGTCATCTATCGTATGGATCGTAGAGATTGGTATGTTCTATTGTTTCTTGGAGCAATGGCACTCGTATGCATTTGGGGCTGGATGCAAGGTTTTGGTGTGCTTACTATTTACCCGCGTCTGGAAACAATGCAGTTCCATAGGGGGGAAGGCATTGCATACGCTTGCTATTGCGCCTTTCTGTTAACACCAGTCGTACTTGAAGAAATGGAGAGAAGGTCATGGAAGTAATTCAGGTTGATCAATTAACGTTCCATTATCCGGAATCAACGGTTGCAGCACTCGATAACATCACTTTAAATATCAAGCCAGGCGATTTTGTCGTCCTTTGTGGAGCATCCGGCTGCGGCAAAACGACGCTGCTTCGGCACTTGAAAAAAGAAACGCAGCCTACGGGGAAACGCTCAGGCACCATTAAGTATAATTGTGTATTGCTAGAGGAGCTGCCAGCGGTCGAAGCGGCTGAACAGATCGGCATGGTATTTCAAAACCCTGAAAATCAAATTGTGATGGATCAGGTTTGGCATGAGCTGGCTTTTTCCATGGAAAATGTCGGTTATGGGCAAGCGGTTATGCGTAAAAGACTAGCCGAAATGAGCCATTTCTTTGGGCTGGATGAGCTCATTAACAAATCCGTTCATGAAATATCGGGGGGACAGAAGCAGCTGATCAATCTTGCTTCAGTATTGCTGCTGCAGCCAAAGCTGCTTCTATTAGATGAGCCCACCTCGCAGCTTGATCCGGTAGCGGCGCGAGATTTTCTGCAGTTTATTTATCGGCTGAATCAGGAAATGTCGATGACGGTTATTATAAGCGAGCATCGGCTGGAGGATGTTATTCCACTTGCAGATCGAATCATTATGCTGGAGGAAGGCAAAGTGAAATACGACGCGCCGCCGAGGGAGCTATGCCGGCTCGTTGGTGCTGATGCAGCGCAAAAAGATATGCCATACCTGCCTTCCGTTACAAAGCTGTTTCTATCTGCCCAGAAGGCTGGCAATCTACCAGAAGCAAATCAAATTCCGCTTACCGTGCGTGAAGGGAAGAAGTGGCTCTCCAATGTTTTCGGGATACATACAATAGCCGCAAATCAATCAGGAAACAACGAAAGCAGCGAGCTCGAAAAAAAGGAATGGCTGCTTGCTTGTGATGAAATAACGTTTAAATACGAAAAAGCGAGTGCAGAGGTGTTGAAGAAGCTGTCGCTTAACGTGTACAAGCATGAGTTTTTGGCGGTGCTCGGCGGCAACGGGGCTGGAAAAACAACGATGCTGCAAATGATGGCCGGATTATTAAAGCCGCAGCGAGGCAAGTTGAAGCGGGATAAATCGATTAAAGTTGGTTATTTAGCGCAAAATCCACTGCTTTATTTTAGCTACGATACAGTTGAAGAGGAGCTTCAGCGAATGGCGGATTACGCCAAACTCGATGATCGGGATCGGAAAATAGCTCAGGTTGTCGATTCTCTGCAGATTTCCTCTATTTTGCCGAAGCATCCTTATGATTTGAGCGGAGGAGAGCAGCAGAGAGCGGCGCTCGCGTTAGTGCTGCTTGGCGAGCCGGATGTTCTTTGCTTGGATGAGCCGACAAAGGGGCTTGATCCCATAGCCAAGCAGCGAACAGCGGAGCTGCTGCAGCAGTTATGCCAAGCTGGCAAAACCATAGTCATGGTCACGCATGATATTGAATTTGCTGCCGTGCATGCAACGCGCTGCGCGATGCTGTTTGATGGAGCAATATCTGCTGAGGCGGAGCCGGCGCAATTTTTTGGTACTAATTATTTTTACACAACAGCCATCAATCGAACGGTGCGGGAATGGCTGCCAGAAGCGCTGACGACAGAGGATGTGATTGCAACGTGGGCAAAATAAAGCTCTGGTTCTTAGCCAGCATTGGACTGTTCATCGCAGCTATGGCCTTATCCTCTGCCATTACCGATGATCATTATTTAATGCTAAGTATCGTGCTGCTATTTGTCACGATGATTCCTTTTTTTGCAAGGTTTGAGAGACGGAAGATCGAAGCGCGCGAGATTGTTATCCTTGCTGTGCTGGCGGCCATTGCGGCCATTAGCCGCGTACCGTTTGCGCCGCTGCCAAGCGTTCAGCCCACATCCTTCGTCATCATTATTGCTGCCATTGTGTTTGGAGCTGAATCGGGTTTCATTATCGGCGCAATAGCTGCAGTCGTATCGAATATCTTTCTAGGTCAAGGCCCGTGGACGCCGTGGCAAATGTTTTGCTGGGGGATGATCGGGGCTAGTGCGGGGTGGCTGCGGCATACTTGGCTCATCAAAACAAAGACCGGCTTGCTCGTATTTGGTTTTGGATGGGGCTTCTTGTTTGGCTGGATTATGAATATTTGGTTTATCATCGGATTGCCGGACGCGCTGAGCTGGAATTTGATTTTTGTTGCCTACATTCAAAGCTTTTATTTTGATCTTGCTCATGCGCTGTCCAATGTTTTTTTCCTCGCCGTGTTTGGGAGCAGCTGGATTGCCATTTTGCAGCGCTTCAAGAGGAAATACGGTTTATTGGAATCATAGGTTATGTGCTATTTTCCCCTCGAACCTATATTAGTGCTACAATAGTATAAAAACACGAGGGGACGAATTCGGCTGCGTAGCTAATCATATGCTCCGGAAAAAATGATGGATGATACAGAACCTCTTGCTGCCAAACCATGCGCCATTTGCAAGGAAACGAAACCGCTCTCTGAGTTTCTGCGGCGAACGGGCAAACGAGCCGGCGCTGGTGCAAGGCGAGGTGCATGCCGAGCTTGCAGGCAGGCGAAAGCGGCTTTAGCTCCATTGCCTGATGTTCAACCTAATGATTATAAAGCAATACGAAGAAAAGCTCATCCCAGCAAACCATTCCCGGTTCCACCGATGACATCCATAACGCTGCCGAATGATCCGGCAGCACTAAAGCCTACGCGTCAAGGTACGATTTGGATGAGAGGCAAGACGGATAAAGGACGGCGCTGGTATCAAGAAATTGAGCCAGAGCTTGCGATAACGCTGGTAAAGGAGCATGCTGCGGTTATCGTCAATCGCCATACGATACGCCGATTGTTCAGCAATAAGGAATTCCGGCGCTACATCTTGGAGCGTGACCATCACATTTGTTATTTTTGCGGGGAGCAAGGGGATACGATCGATCATATGCTGCCACGTGCTAAGGGCGGGCATACAACGCCGGATAATTGCGTCTGTGCTTGCAATGCTTGCAACCAATCGAAGGCGGATCAAGACCTGCAAACGTTTATGAACGGTGATGAGCTTATTCCTTAGAAACATTAATGAATGATTGAGCGATCCGTACGTTGTACTGCTTTCGTTACAACTAACGTTTATACAAAAAAAGACTGCATAGTCCGCCTTGATGAAGGGCGACAACGCAGTCTTTTTTTGTATTAGATGCCTGCACTTGACGCAAATAATTTAGCGAAACGGTTTAAAATCGCAGCAGCTTCCTTATTGAGCAGCGGATCTCTCGAACGGAAATCTGTACCTTTATCCGCCATTTTTATTTCTGGTCCATATAAACGAGCTCCAACAATGAATTGAACCGCTTCTTCGGCCCAAGCTGAAGTCTTGCCGCTCAGCTTCGCTGGTATGGGAGGGAAACCAAGAAAACGTGATAATCGATAGATAATGACAGCAGCTTCTTCCCTTGTGATCGTTCGGTCTGGTTCAAACCTCTGGGCTGAAGTACCGCTTAATACGTGAATCTCTAGCAAGGTTTGAATTTCTGATTCATATGGATGAGCCTTTAAATCCGTGAATTTAGAGGGTTGGTTTGATTTGGTAATACCAGCTAGTCGTACAATCTGAGCTGCGAATTGAGCACGAGTCGTTTTTCCTTCTGGTTCGAAAAGGGTAGACGTTGGATTCAAAACCCCGCCCAAATCACGTAAAGTATAAATGTCATCGGCATACGGATGATTGCGCGGTACATCTGAATAGGTAGGTGATGGGGTTATGCGTTCACACCAAGCATCAATAAGTAAATAATAAAAGTATGAGATATTGCCAGCTTCATCTTTTTTAAATGCGCCAAGTTTTCCATCTTCATCTTGGAACAGCAGCTCGCCAACGGGTTTTAGTTTCCTAATGCTATTGGGTCCGGCAACGGATAAATAACCATCTTCCGCCTTTACTTTGTAATAAACGAGCGGGGCGCGCAAATACTGGTAGCTGCCTTCAAAGCGTGCTAATTGTGCCTTGGTAAGTGCAATGGCTGGCCGCTCTTTCTCTGCTTTAGGGTAATAATGATCCATAAACGCGGCGAACAGCTGCTCACGTATATCGCTGGCATCGCTGTTCGTTACAACAAATCCGCCTACCTTTTGTTCAGGCAGCAGCCACATCCACGAATGATAGCCCTCCAAATCTCCGCCCTTTCCAATGACAGTCTCGCCATTGAAATGTTCTTGGAAAAACATCTCAAAACCTAAAGCCATGTTCGGAATTTCTGAATGAATGCCAACCTGTACCCGCTGCATCTCCTTAACTATATTATCCTGTAAAATACGATTTTCACCAAGCTTGCCGCCATTTAATTGAGCGAGCATAAATTTGCTCATATCCGTGCCTGTTGCGAACATGCCCCCGTCTGGCGCTATTGTAGGCGTGAGCTGGTATTGCGGCCAAGGCTCCTTTAATTGGTTATAACCGGTAGCAAGGTTTGCCAGCACTTTATCCGTCATCCGGAAATCACTGTTTGTCATTTGCAGCGGACGGAATATTTGATCATCAACGACTTGTTCGAATGGCTTGCCAGTCACATTTTGCACGATTAATCCTTGATAATTGAAAGCTAAATTATCATAGCGATAAGCCGCTCCCGGCTTACGTACGATGGTAGGTAAATTCTCTTTAATATATTGTTCGAGAGGATAGTCTTTGCGGGTCGCATCTGGAGCAGTCAACACATCTGTTTTGTCGAAACCTGTTGTATGAGTCAATAAATGTCGCATCGTTAGTTTGCTGCCGGTCTCATTGGGAATCGTCACGCCTTTCAAATAGGAGCTTACATCCTGATCCAAATCTATTTTGCCTTCTTCTACGAGCTGCATGACGGCTGTTGCTGTAAATACTTTGGATATGGAAGCTATTCTGAACATGGTTTTATCAGGATCAACAGGTTTCTTGCTCTCCACATCGGCATAACCATAACCTTTGTTCAGCAGCACTTTATCATTGCCCACCACTACCACTGCACTACCAGCTAGCGAGCTCGCAACCTCTGGACGTTTAAAGAACTCATCGACAAACGCCTCAACTTCCTTAGCATCCTTGGGGCCAGTTGCATCTGCTGCCTCAACGCTCCTTGCAGGAAATGAGATGGCCGAAAAGGCGATCACCGCTGCGAGCAGGGCGGGTGCCCAAGCTTTCCTGCTTTTCCTTCTTTCTTGAAACATCAACATCATTGATTTCCATCCTTTCAATTAATATGTAATTTATTTCCTCTTAACTTTAATGGATTCGCCATTTCATCAAATCAGTCATTGGTCTAATTGTTACCTAGACTTTAGTCGAAAGAGAGGTTTTGTTTGCAAGGTTTATGAAAATTGTTATTCGTTTGAGCTAGCAAATGAGACAAAGTGCAGCATTTATACGGCTAAATTCGACAATAACAAAATTAAAATTGTTATTATATAGTTATTTATTATTTTTATTGCAAACATAATGTTATTTATGTTATCTTCTCAATAACGAAATGCTGCTTGTAAATTTACCCATGCAGCAAGATGCTCCTGTTCAAGTAACTTAGCTACTTACGTTTACTAAACGTAGAAAGGAGGTGATTCATTTTTGAAAGCGTTTTCTAGCGGGGCTGATTATACTATCGCATGGCGCACGTCCCAAAAGCATAGCTTCATCATTATGAATTAGAGGTGACGAATGAAATGGGTTTTAACTACCGATGGGGAACACGCAAGGTTTTGTTTTATGCTTTGATCCTAATGTTTGTTATGGGGGCCATTCCTCTCTACCCTTATGTAAACGCGACTGCATCTGCTATTAAATATGAAGCAGCTAGTGCAGAAGTAGAGGGCGCTGCACAATTTTTAACTACAACTGCAGGAGGTGACATTCAATATATTGGAAACGGTTACATTTCATTTTTCACTGGCGATCCTGGAGCTGCAACCTTTCATGTTCAAGCAGCAGCAACTGGCTTATATAAGCTGAACATTGGTTATTACTCGCCTTATGGACGGAAGGTAACGTCGCTGCTCGTAAACGGTCAGAGCAACGGGGAGATTGAGCTGCCTGCGATTGCGGAAGCTGGCTCTGTTTCATCAGAAGCTTCCGCGGGGAAAATAATGCTCAAGCAAGGCGACAATACGATTCGTTTTGAAAGAGGCTGGGGTTATTATGGCATTGAATACATTACGCTTGAATCCGCGGATACCGTTATTGTGCCAGATACCAGCCAATATGAAGCGGAAGCGGGGATTTTGGCGGGTGGAGCAGAAATACGCGCTACTGGAAACGGCTATTCCGGCGACGGTTATGTTTTTATTCCTGGAGGATCTGTTCAGATAGATGTATCGGCGCCTGCTGAAGGTTTTTATACGCTGGATTTTGGTTACAGAGCTTCTTACGGCTTCAAAAAAACGCTAATAACCGTTAATAAAAATCAAGCCGGGGCTTCTGGGTTTGAAGTTGATCTTAATGAATCAGCTGAATTTGTTGAAATATCGGCAGGGAAGGTTTTTTTGAATGCAGGAAACAACACGATATCCTTTGATGCCAATTGGAGTTGGTATGACATCGATTATATAAAGCTCACTCCAATGCCTATCGAGAACAAAGAGCATCAAGTTCCAAAGTCGTTGATCAACCCAAATGCAACAAGGGAAGCGCGTGCGCTCATGAATTATTTAGTGGATAACTACGGCAAGAACATCATTTCCGGCCAGCAGGAATTATCCGATGCGGAGTGGATTTATGAAAAAACCGGCAAGCTTCCAGCGATGGTTTCCTTCGACCTTATCGACTATTCTCCTACTCGGGTAGCTCATGGTACGAAGTCAGAGGAAACAGAAAAAATGATGGAATGGGCGGAGAGAGGCGGGATCGTATCCCTTTGCTGGCATTGGAATTCGCCAAACGGTTTAATCGATGTGCCGGGCAAAGAATGGTGGAGAGCCTTCTACACCGACTCCACAACGTTTGATGTTGAGTATGCGCTTAGTCATCCGGATTCAGAGGAGTATAAGCTGCTGCTCAGTGACATCGATGTAATTGCCATTCAGCTGAAGAGGCTTCAGGATGCGAATATTCCTGTTCTATGGAGACCGCTGCATGAGGCAGAGGGAGGCTGGTTCTGGTGGGGCGCCAAAGGACCAGAATCCGCCAAGCAGCTATATCGATTGATGTATGAGCGGTTAACAAACGAGCATCAATTGAACAATTTGATTTGGGTGTGGAACTCCATGTCATCCGACTGGTATCCAGGAGATGATGTGGTTGATATTATTAGCACCGACATTTACAACCAAGCAGGCGATTATAGCCCAAATATTAATAAATATGATCGTCTAGTAGAGGTCGTCAAGGATCGCAAGCTCGTGGCGCTTCCGGAGACAGGAACGATTCCAGATCCTGATTTGCTGCCTTTATATGGTGCAGACTGGAGCTGGTTCAGCACATGGACGGGTGATTTTATTAGAAACGGTATTTATAATACGGCTGAGCATCTTACTCATGTCTTCAACCATGAATATGTCATTACGCTCGATGAGCTGCCCAGCAACTTGTCAACCTATGGCCTGAAAGCGCCGGTGTGGACAAATGCCGAGTTAAAAGCAGCGAACGTCAAACAAACGAGCGCCACCTTGTCATGGAGCGGTGCATCAAGCGAGCAGGAAATAATTAATTATTCGATCTATAAAAACGGAATTCAGCTGGCTGAGGTGAATGGCTCCAGCAGCAGCTATGAGGTTAGCGGACTTGCAGCGAATACAAAATATACGTTTAAAGTAGAGGCGGCCACACGAGATGGAGTTTGGAGCGATGGCGGCCCTCAACTTGAAGTAACTACTATGTCTGACCCCATTGTAACGCCGTCTAATCCAGATACAAGCCAGCCTCCTGCATCGGGACCTGGCGACAAACAAACGATTCAGCTTAATAGCGCAGAGTTTGAGGCAGCTGTCGCCAAAGCTCAAAAGGGTACAATCCTTGTTACCGGAACTCCAGTAGCAGGAGCTAAGGAGGTAAAGGTCAATATTCCAGCTGAGCAAATAGCTAAAGATTTAGACAAAGGGCTTGAGCGATTAGAAGTGAATATCGGTTTTGCTGCGATTACAATTTCACTTTCTGAATTATCAAGCCATTTAAGCGGAACATCTGCAACGATTACGTTCACATTCTCTATTGTCGATCCATCCCAAATGAGCGATCTTGCCAAAGCTAAGCTTGGCGGCGCACAGGTTTATGGCCTGAATCTTGACATTGACGGAAAGAAAATAACAACATTTCATGCAGCATCCTTAAAAGTGGCTTTGAATTATTCATTAGCCTCAGTCGCAAATCCAAACACGATCGTGACATACCACATCAAAGAAAACGGCGAGCTTGAGGTTGTAAAAAACAGCTATTACGATGCAACAACAAAAAAAGTTATTTTTCATCCCACTCATTTCAGTCAATATGCAGCTGCGGCAGCAGACGTGTCATTCAAGGATAAAGGCTCATCCGCAGCAAGCCAGGACGCGATCGATTATTTGGCTGCAAGAAGCATCATACAGGGAAAAGGCGATGGTTTATTTAAGCCTCTTGACCTTGTGACAAGAGCGGAGTTTGTTCAAATCATTATTCAAGCGTTTGATTTGAATGACAATACCGCCAGCAACACATTTAACGACGTTCCGAGTGAAGGCTGGTATACCAAGGCTGTTTCAACAGCTCAAAAGCTTGGGCTTATTAAAGGAAAAGAAAACGGAAGTTTTGGTCCGCGCGAAGCCATGACTAAGCAGGATGCGGCAGCAGTGTTGGAACGCGTCGCCAAGCTTATAGGAATTACAGCATTCAAAAGCAATGATGCCACTGCATCAAAGTCGGTTGTGAATCGTGAGCAAGCGGCTGAAATGGTTTCTAATTTGATGCGGACTATCGATTAAGGAAAACGCAGGAAGCAGGTGAAAGGGGGTGGTAGGCTTTCATAATAATGTCAACGTCTTTGAAGTAACAGGCAACCAGATCAAACACTAAGAACCTAGGGCTGCAACACAAAAAAACAGTTGGAGGGATTTAGTTATTATGATGATCAGGAGATTAAAAATGACGTTTATGTTTGTTCTTATGCTTGCACTTGTTGTGCCTTTTATTTCGAGTGAACAAATTCATGCGGCTAACGGTTTTTATGTAAGCGGCAACAATTTGAAGGATGCAAACGGGAATAACTTTGTCATTCGAGGTGTCAATAATGCTCACGCATGGTTTGATACACAAGCGTATGATGCGCTAAGCACGATTAGTTCGAAAAAAGCGAACGCTGTTAGAATCGTCTGGACGACAAGCGGTTCGGCATCGCGGTTGCAGCAAATTATCGATCGTTGCAAACAGCTCGGCATGGTTGCCATTGTTGAACTGCATGACGCAACAGGCTCTAACAGCGCAACTGCTTTAAATAATATGGCTAGTTATTTTGCCAGCAGCGCGGTTAAAACGATTTTAACGAGCAATGAAAAGTATGTGCTCGTTAATATCGCTAATGAATGGGGCGATGGGAATCTTGCGGATACCGCTTGGCGCGATGCGTACAAGACGGCTATTTCAACCATTCGAAATGCTGGAATTCATAACACGATTATCGTTGACGCCTCAGGCTGGGGACAAAATTCTTCACCAATCAAAGCATATGGCAACGCGCTCCTCACTCATGATCCGGATCATAATGTCATGTTCTCCATTCATATGTACGGCTCATGGAATGATTCTTCTCGGATTGGCACGGAGCTGCAAGCGATTAAAAATTTAGGGTTGGCTGTTATGGTTGGAGAGTTTGGCTATAACTACAACAACGGCAATAACAACTTGGGAAGTCAAGTTAATGCACAAGAGGTCATGAACCAAAGTCAGGCGAAAGGCATCGGTTATATGGCATGGTCGTGGACAGGAAATGATTCGGCGAATTCGTGGCTGGATATGACGACAAGTGATTGGCAGACGCTTACTACATGGGGCAATCTTGTCATTAACGGAACAAATGGCATTTGGGCTACTTCTACAAAAGCTTCCGTGTTTAATAGCAGCAGCAGCTCTACGTTGTACGATTTTGAAGGCGGAAATGCACAAGGCTGGACGGCATCAAACGTTGCTGGCGGGCCTTGGTCTGTAACGGAATGGGCGGCAAGCGGCAGCAGCTCGCTCAAAGCAGACGTTACGTTAGGCGGCGGTCAATATTATTTGCAATATGCGGGTGCTAATAATTTCAGCGGCAAATCTTCTGTTTCTGTTAAAGTGAAGCATGCTGCGTGGGGAACCTTTGGCAGCGGCCTGCAGGCGAAGCTGTTTATTAAGACGGGCTCCGCTTACACTTGGTATGATTCAGGATCGGTAAACATCAATTCATCGGGTGCAACTACGATTTCACTCAGCTTATCTGGAGTAGCCAATTTGGGTGATGTGCGTGAAGTGGGCGTTCAGTTCATTTCACCTACTAACTCAAGTGGATCAACTTCGGTTTATGTAGACAGTGTTGTGCTGCAATAACGAAATGGATAGGTACTCAAAGGATAGGGAAAGGGCTGGATTCCAGCCCTTTTCCTTGTCTGAAATGATTATTTGCAGCATGCAGAGTAAATAAGTAGAAGGTTGGATGGAAGATGCATAATAAGCAGGCTATACGAAGCCGTAACATGAAGTGGCTCATATTATTTGGTATTATTATCGTTTTTTTAATTGGAGTGATTGTGATGAAGCAAGCAGATACAGAAACAACTAAAAATGAATGGATTGTTCCAACCGTATTGCCACAGGAGACATTGGCTGCATCCGGGGAGGAACATCGGATATTGGGAACGACACTAACGTTAGAGGCAGAGGATGGAGAACTGACTGGATTAACTATCTCAGAGGATGATGGTGCATCAGGCGGTAAATTCGTGGAGGGCTTTGATACGAGCGGCGATAATTTGAGATTTCTTATGGATATAGAAGCTGAGGGCACATATATGATTTTAATTCGGTACAAAACGGCAGGAGGAGATAAGCCGAATTTTATAGCCTTGGATGGAGAACGGCTTGCTGAATATACATTTAAGGATACGGCTGTATGGAAGGATGCTGTGATCGGACAATATGATTTGAACGCAGGAAAGCATACGTTTGATATTTCAAATAGCTGGGGCTGGATTGCCATTGACTATATTCAATTAATTGGAGGTTCTGACGGCAATGTTACGCGTGTTGCGCTCCATTTAGAAAGTGAAAGCACAGGTCCGTCTGATGCTGCGGTTACGGTCGCGGCTCGTGCTGACCATTCTGCGGAATATCGTTTTTTTGCTCGTGAAAAAAAAGGAGATTGGATGCCGTTAAACGAGTTTAGCAGACATCATCAATATACCTTTCTTCCCCCTGCAGCAGGCGATTATGAGCTCAAGGTACTGGCGCGCGGATTAAATGCCAGAGCAGAAATGGAAGCAGAAGCAGTTATATCCTATAAGGCATTACCTGCCTATATAGGCAAGCCCTTATTGAATCCGATGTTCGGTGATCACATGGTTCTTCAAAGGGATAAGCAGGCAGCCATATGGGGCTGGGCAGAGCCGAATACGAAAATAACCGTCCAAATGAATGATCATGCAATTTCTGGGTTAACAGATGCCGATGGCTATTGGAAAATAGAATTGGGTGTTTTTTCAGCAGGAGGACCTCATCAAATAACGGTTAGCAGCAGCACAGAGAGGATTGAGCTCGTTGATGTTTTGTTTGGTGATGTATGGCTCAGCTCGGGGCAATCCAATATGGAGTTTAAGCTGCCCGCTGTAATGAATGCGGCAGAGGAAATGAAACAAGCAAATCATCCCAATATTCGATTTATGAAAATACCGCAAGCAACAAGTCCTGTTCCGCTATCCATGGTAGACAAGGGAACCAAATGGCAGAAGGTGACATCCGATTCAGCTGTGGATTTCAGCGCCGTAGCTTATTTTTTTGCCCGTAAAATAAACAAGGAAACCAATGTACCTATCGGCATTCTCTTCTCAGCTGTTGGCGGTACAAAAGCAGAATCATGGACAAGCTACCCTATGTTGCAAAGCAATCCAGATTTTACAGCAGCAGCTGATGAGATTAAAACAGGCGCAGTGATGATTGAGACAGCTAAATCACCGATCGCTCTTTTTAATGGGATGATTGCGCCCCTTACGCCTTACAAATTAAAAGGTGTGCTCTGGTATCAAGGTGAAAGCAATTGGGGAGAGCGTCGCTATAACAAGCTGCTGCCTGATCTGATGAAGGATTGGCGCTTAGCTTTTTCGGATGAACGTCTGCCGTTTATAATCATTCAAATTTCAGCATTTGGCACCGTTCAAAGCGAAGCTAATCCGGCGCAAAAAAATGAAGGACTGCCGGAAATACGCGAAGCTCAGCTCAAAACGGTGCAGGATGATAACCACGCATGTCTTGTTGTCACAACAGATGTAGGAGATAGCGCTGATATCCATCCAACGAATAAGCAGGATGTCGGCTGGCGATCTGCATTGTGTGCTTTAGGCAAATTTGACAACCATACGATTGAATATTCAGGACCCATATATACGTCGATGGCGAAGGAAGGAGCGGCCATTCGTCTTTTTTTCGAGCATGCTGATTCAGGCTTAATGGCAGGAATAAAGGCTGGACTTGAACCTGTACAGGAGGAGAAATCAGGCAAGCTGATTGGTTTTGCAATTGCGGGGGAAGACAAGAGATATTATGCTGCTAATGCCCAAATTGATGGCAACTCGGTCATTGTATCATCGGATAAGGTTGCTGAACCAGTATCGGTAAGATATGGCTGGAGCGATTCACCGACGATTAATTTGTATAATAAAGCAGGACTTCCCGCATCGCCATTTCGAACGGATTCTTAAAAAAACACTGCAAAAGGAGGATGACCGCTAGGGCCATCCTCCTTTCATGTTTAATTTCGGAAAATAATCTCAGCTTGAATTAGCGTCTTTTCGTAGCTCGTTGTTGCATTGAGTATTCTCCATAGCATCTGGTCAACAGCACGTTTGCCCAGCAGCTCCTTATCTACATTAACAGTAGCCAAAAAAGGAATCTGAGGATGGGTATTGTCGAAGCCGGTAAAAACGAGCGTTTCTGGAATATACATGCCGATATTTTTTAATGTATCTAACGCAAAAGAGGCAAATATATCATTGGCGCAAACAAATACTTCAGGTAAACCATACTCCTCAATAGCAGCTTTGAATGTATCGTGAAAGTTTTCAATTTCTGGTCCCATAAGAGAAGGAATTTGCTTTAGTTCAATATCATTGTCCTCGAGAGCTGAACGGAAACCAAGGAAACGCTCATAGAAGCTTTGCGCATCTCTAATATTTCCTAAAAATTGATAGTTTTTGTACCCTTTTGTAATGACGGCGTTCATTATTTCTCTCATGCTGGACAAGTTGTCTGTAAAAATCGAGTCGCAGTGAAAGTTTGGATCGTAATGATCGACCATCACGACAGGAATGCCGAGCCGTTTAATATCAAGCAGCACAGAGGTAGAAATAGAGCCTACAGTAATAATGCCCATAATGGCTTCTGGGTTTAAAAGTGAGAACATGGAGTCGTTAGTAGGCTCGGTTAATGTAAGGATGTTAATGCCCTTTTGGTTCAGCCTTGTAGATATGCCGTTAAAGATTGGACCCCAATATAAGGAATCAGTATTTTGATAACGAACATTTGGGAAAAGCACTAGAATGGTTCCGGACCAGCTTCGTGATTCTGTATCCATCAGCTCGCTTGAAACAGGAGGCGTCTGAGCGTCCTTAAAATAACCAAGCTGTCCTGCAGCTCTTAATATTACTTCTCTTGTTTGTGGACTAACCCCCGATTTCCCGGCTAACCCTCGTGATACTGCGAATTTTGACAATCCTGTATAATCGGCAATTGATTGAATCGTTACCTTCCGGCGCATAAATTTCATCCTACCTTAATTAGTTAGTTTGCCAAGCCATCTATATGTAAAGAAGTCCTTTATTATATGTGAAGAAATGCTAGTCATTATTTTACCGTATTGTTACTAACAATTAAACTTGTTTTTTAATTGCTAAAAAATATTAAACATTATTATTTTATTTAGAGTTTTATTTAGGAAGTTCATTCACCTCAATGCTTTATTATTGTCTTTTTGTTATTTTGTTATGTAGATAAATATAGCTGTTTTTTCAAGKGTATACAAGCGATAAAACGGAATTTAACTTATTTTTTTAAAAATACTAGCGCGCTTAGATAACAAATAAAAAACAATTGACCAGTTTTGTTTTTGGTGTTATATTGCGTTATGCAAAACGAAATAACAAATTACGGAAATCAAATAACGAAAAGGCGGTGAGGTTAGCTGTTGGGTTTTTCAAAGTTTAGGAATGAAAGCGCTTTTAAATGGGGATTTTTACTTTATACCAACTGATGAATGTAAAAATGGGAGGTTCGGTCATGAGAAAAATACAAGGTTTGTCCATTTTGGTGTTATGTTTCATGCTCATACTTACAGCTTGCAGCGGCGGGAACGGCGGAAATAAAGGAACGAATAACGCTCCAAAAGAAAGCGCTGTCACTGATCCGACTGCAGCACCTGAGGAAGCCACAGCAACACCAGAACCTGTCGATATGGGTGGACGCGTTATTAAAGTAGCTGCATGGTGGGATTTGACACCAGCAGGAGCAACGGCTTCCGAGAAAGAGCGTCTCGCTAAAATTGAAGAAGTCGAAAAAAAATATAATGTGAAAATCGAATTCGTAAACGTTCCTTTTGAAGAGTACATGCCGAAGTTTACGGCTACTGTCCTGACAGGTGAGCCTTTCGCAGACATCGTTCAAATGGAATACAAAGCAGCATTGCCGGCTGTATTGAAAGGCCAGCTGCTTCCGATCAGCGAGTTTACAACTTCAGCTAATAACATCAACAACGATGCAAACTTGATGGCCAAAGCGCCTGCTATAGCTGGCGGTGAATATGCATTTGACAATCCAGGTTCAGGCGGTACAGCCATGCACTACAATCGCGATTTGTTCAAAAAACTTGGCCTTCCGGATCTTCAAGAGCTTTATGCAGGCGGCCAATGGAACTGGGACAAGTTTTTGGAAATTGCAAAGCTAGCAACGAAGGATACAGACAATGACGGAAAAATTGACGTTTATGGCTTCTCAGGCTGGTCCATTGATATTTTCCGCAACTTTACGGCTGCAAATGGCGGCAAAATCGTTGACGAAGGAGCAGGCGTTCAAGGCTTAACCGATCCAAAAACGATTGAAGCGGCAGAGTTTGTTAACCGTCTATACAACGTTGAGAACGTTATGAAAATTAAAACAGGCGACAGAATGAATTATGAAGAATTCAACACGTTTAAAGACGGCGATGTAGCGATGTTCCAAGCACCGGCGTGGAACATTGGTGAATTAACGTTCGATATCGGTGTTGTGCCAATTCCGAATGGGCCACAAGGAAGTCCAGAAGTTACTTATGCGAACCCTGGACAAGCGGCTAAATTTATTCCAAAAGGCGTAAAAGACGCGCAATTGGTTTACCAAATTTACGAAGAAACATTTGATATTACTCAAACGGAAGAATTCCCAAGCCAAGAGTGGCTGGAAGGGCTCTACAATCACGAGGAAGATGTAGCTATGCAGCGTGATCATATTACGAACACAGGCCAAATCTTGCTGGATGATGCTTTCCCTGATTTCCCTACTGGGAAGTTCGTTACAGATATTATCGTAAATAATCAATCAGTGACTGCGACTGCTGAGAAGTATAAGCCGGAAGCAGAAGCGTCCATAGCCAAGCTTTCTAAGTAATTGAAGGCAGCGGTTTAATGTACAGGTCGGGGGACGTCTTTCATGACTTCCCCCGATTGTATGAGAACGAGGAAAATAAATGCTAGAAGATATATGGGCTTTTATTTCACCATCAAACGTGAGCTTCCCCGCCTATGGACGGAGAAACCGTTTATGCATGTAAGGAGGACCTCTGGTGATAAGCAATTTGCGGCTAACCAATATGGCAAGGAAGCTAGTCCCTTTTGTTTTGGCAGTTTTAATGGTACTTCCGTCAGTGCCTAAGGTGCATGCAGTCGGCAGTTCGGATAATGCGCTGACGGAGGAGTCCGTTCAATCCGGATCGACGCAGATCTCGGCTTATAATGAACAAAAATATCATGAATATGTCTCGCAATATGAGGCGGCAGCCCGTCCAGAGCGGGAAATCGTATTAGAAGCAATCAATTACAGCCATATAGAGGGTGCTGAGTTCGAGAAGCTTAACAACTACGAGGGCATGGACGGATCTTCCTTGTTAACAGGCGAATCGGGCAAAGTGGAATGGTCATTTGATGTGGCTGATGCGGGTCTTTACAATCTTTCTTTGCTCTATTATCCCATTGAAGGAAAAAGCTCAGCGATTGAACGGGATTTATTCATTGACGGAAAACGTCCGTTCAGAGAAGCTGCTTTCCTGCAATTTGACCGTATTTGGGATAATCAAGCAGCTCAAGTTGTACAGGACAATCAAGGCAATGATCTCAGACCAAAGCAAGTGGAGAAGCCGAGATGGAGCGAGAAAACATTTCAAGATTCCGATGGTTACGAGAATGAGCCTTTCTTATTTTATTTTTCGCAGGGCAAACATACGATTACGCTTGAATCTACACGGGAACCGATGGTCGTTAAACAATTGAAACTATTTCAACAGCCTGCTCCACTACCCTATGAACAGTTGCTTAAGCAGTATGAAGCAGATGGTATGAAGGAAACGAGCGGCCAATTGATTACGATTGAAGGCGAGGCTTCCACAGCAAAGTCTTCACCTACCTTGTATCCGCTAAGCGAGCGTTCAAGTGCTGCAGTATATCCTTACAGCTCTTCAAAAATAAAAATAAATACGATTGGCGGCTTGAACTTTCGTCTTCCTGGTCAATGGATGGAATGGGAAATTGATGTCCCTGAAACGGGGCTTTACCAAATTGCCTTTAAAACGCAGCAAAACTTCGTTAGAGGCATTTATTCGACTCGTACATTAACCATTGACGGCGAAATTCCTTTTAAGGAAATGGAAAAGGTTGCGTTTCGTTATAAGAGCTCCTATCGGCTTGATGTGATGGGTGGAAAGTCTCCTTATTTATACCGCCTGGAAAAAGGAAAGCATACACTCAGGCTTGAGGTAAGCCTAGGCGAGTTTGCCCCGCTCATTCGAGAGGTTGAAAGCAGTCTTTATAATTTGAATGAAATGTATCGCAAAATATTGATGATTACGGGAACAAAGCCCGATGAATACCGTGATTATCAGATTGAGAAAAAAGTTCCCAACATACTTAACGTTTTTGAAGAAGAAAGTGAACGTCTTAAAACCATTGCCGCGCAGCTCGTCAAATTATCAGGACAATCCAGTGACCAAGAGGCTCTTCTAAAGACGATGTCACTGCAATTGGATGAGATGGTTGAGAAGCCGGATACCATTCCGAGAAGGCTTGGAGCCTACAAGACAAACACGGGCGGACTAGGAACTTGGGTTCAGCAAGCAAGGCAGCAGCCGCTTGAGATCGATGCGCTGTATGTCGCTTCACCAGATAAGAAATTCCCTAAAAAAGGAATGGGCTTCGCCGCGAATCTTAAGCATCAATCTGCAACCTTTATTTCTTCTTTCTTTACCGATTACAATCAGATCGGAAATATTTCTGAGGACGCCGACCAAAGGTCGATTACCGTATGGATCGGAAGCGGACGGGATCAAGCCAACACGATGAAGGCGATGATTGACGAAACCTTTACATCCGTTACCGGCATTAATGTCAACTTGAAGCTGGTAAACATGGGAACACTGCTGCCTGCAACGCTGGCGGGCCAAGGTCCCGACATCGCCATGCAGATTGAAAATGATTTGCCTGTTAACTTTGCGATGCGTAACGCTTCAACTGATTTGACACAGTTTGCTGATTTCGAAGAGGTCAGGGAACGTTTCCGTCCAAGCGCAGTTGTTCCATACAGCTATGATGGCGGGGTTTATGCGTTGCCGGAAACACAAACGTTCAACATGCTCTTTTATCGTAAGGATGTGCTTGATCAGCTGGATCTGGAAATTCCGCAAACTTGGGATGAAGTTTCTAATTTACTAGCCGTTCTAAGTAAAAATCATATGCAATTCGGTTTGCCAGTTGTGGCACAAGCTGCTGTTCAAGGGCAAAACATACCGCCAAACTCGATGTATGCGGCACTATTATTTCAGAATGGCGGACAGCTATACCGCAATGATGGCAAAGAATCCGATCTGGATTCACGCATCGGCATCGAAACATTCAAGCAATGGACGGAGTTTTATACCGATTATAAATTAGAACGGGAATATGATTTCTCCAATCGCTTCCGTACGGGGCAGATGCCAATAGGCATTGCAGATTATACAACCTATAACCAGCTGTCTGTATTTGCGCCAGAAATTCGCGGCATGTGGGGCTTCGCTCCTGTTCCGGGAACCATCCAGAAGGATGGCTCCATTAATCGTGAGGTGCCAAGCGGAGGCAGCGCTGTCGTAATGATGAAGAAGGCGAAGGACAAGGAAGCATCATGGGAGTTCATGAAATGGTGGACCAGCGAAGCGACACAAACGGTGTTTGGTCGTGAAATGGAAGGTTTGATGGGCGCAGCAGCCCGTTATCCGACTGCCAATATCAAGGCACTCGACAGCTTGCCATGGCCGGTTACCGATTACGAAAACTTGAAGGCGCAATTTGAATGGGTACAAGGGGTGCCGGAAGTGCCAGGCGGATATTTCACAGGCCGACATTTGTTTAATGCTTTCTATAAGACGGTAGTTGGTCAAGTGCAGGCGCGCGAATCGATTATGGACTATGTCCAATATATGCAGGATGAAATTACGACGAAACGAAAAGAGTTCGGGTTGCCGCAATAATGGAGGGAGGGTCAAGCGTGCAAAATTGGTGGAACCTGAAGCTGCGGGAAGTGAAGGCAAACAAACACTCCTACATATTGCTGGCGCCTTACATGGTTTTGTTCGCCGTGTTTACAGTACTGCCGGTTTTGGTGTCGGTGGTGCTTAGCTTTACGTACTTCAATATGCTGGAGTTTCCAAAGTTTGTCGGCTGGCAGAACTATACGCGTTTATTTCTAGATGATGATGTATTCCTCATTGCCGTAAAGAACACGCTGTTGTTCGCTGTAATAACGGGACCAATTAGTTATATCGCGTGTTTTGTTTTTGCATGGATTATTAATGAGCTGTCTCCAAAGCTGAGAGCGATAATGACTCTCGTATTTTATGCGCCGTCCATATCCGGAAATGTGTATTTTATATGGCTGATGATTTTCTCCGGCGATCGTTATGGTATTGCCAACGGTTTTTTATTGAAGCTGGGCATCATCTTGGAGCCGCTTCAATGGTTGAAAAAAGAGGAATACATTTTGCCGATCATCATTCTTGTTCAGCTTTGGCTTAGTCTTGGAACGGGTTTCCTTGCTTTTATTGCAGGTTTGCAAACCGTTGACCGGACATTATATGAGGCTGGCGCAGTCGATGGCGTGAAGAATCGCTGGCAGGAGCTTTGGTACATTACATTGCCTTCGATGCGGCCGCAGCTGATGTTCGGGGCAGTCATTCAGATTACGACGGCATTTGCAGTGGCTGATGTTTCGATCGCTCTCGCAGGGTTCCCAAGCGTCAACTATGCAGCTGAGACGATAGTTACTCACTTAATCGATTTCGGTACTACCCGTTTTGAGATGGGTTACGCTTCTGCCATCGCTTCTGTGTTATTCATGATTATGGTGGGATCGAATCTCATCGTTCAAAAACTTCTTCGCAGGGTAGGTGAATAAGTTCATGAACTTCTCCTTTCGAATCCCGAGGAAACGGGTAAATCGATCGTTCTGGGGCAGCTTCTCGCTTTTTGTTTTGCTTACGGCGTTTGGTGCGTTCATGATCGTGCCGCTAATCTATGCGATCAATAATGCCTTTAAACCGTTGGATGAAATATTTATGTTTCCTCCGACATTATTTGTTCGAAACCCGACCATGAACAACTTTATCGATTTATTTGCATTGTTAGGCAATTCATGGGTTCCTTTTTCAAGATATATTTTCAACACAGTTTTCATTACCGGCATGGGTATCATTGGACATGTACTGCTAGCGTCGGCAGCTGCTTATCCGCTAGCCAAGCATAAGTTTCCAGGTAAAAGCTTCATGTTCAGCATTGTCGTTTTATCCTTGATGTTTACGCCAGCCGTAACAGCTATTCCAAACTATATGATCATGTCATGGTTAGGCTTGATCGACACGTATTGGGCAGTCATCATTCCAGCTTTTGCTTATTCGCTTGGTCTCTATCTAATGAAGCAATTTATGGAGCAAATTCCTGATGTGCTGTTAGAGGCGGCGAAAATTGATGGAGCAAGCGAATATCGAATTTTCTGGACCATCGTAATGCCCAATGTAAAACCGGCATGGCTGACGCTAATTATTTTGCTTTTCCAAATTCTTTGGGGCAGCGATGGGAATGGCTTCATTTACAGCGAACAGCTTAAATCGCTGCATTTTGCAGCTAATCAAGTTGTGGCAGGCGGTATTGCTCGTGCAGGAGCGGCGGCAGCGGTAGCACTCATTCTGATGAGCGTTCCGATTACGCTGTTCGTTTTCTCGCAAAGCCGTATTATTGAAACGATGGCGACTTCAGGAATGAAAGATTAAAAGGGGGGGAATGCACTTGTCAGCGAAAAAATGGTTTCTCGTCATCGCGGCGGCTTCCCTATTGTTTATTACCGCAGCGCCTCTACCTGCGTCTGCAGCGTCGACGCCATATGAGAGCTACAACTATAACTATTGGGAAGAAGCAGTTCCAGCACCAGCGGCTTATGTACCCAAACTCTCCATATCTGGAGCTGATATCGGCATCGGTGACTTTTTAGAGCCAAAGGATATGGTCGTGTCTGCAAGCGGGCTCATATACATTGTGGACAGCGGCAATGGCCGAATCGTTATTTTAGATGATCAGTGGAAAGTGAAAAACATCATTAACGAGTACGAGAAGGACGGAGAAAAGATCGGTTTTAAAAATCCGTCGGGACTATTCGTTGATGAGGATGAGCAGCTTTATGTTGCGGATACGGACAACGGGCGAGTTGTCGTGTTGTCGAGCGACGGTGAATTGCTTCGAACAATCGAGCAGCCCAAATCTGATGTTTTGGCAAGTGATTTTAAATTTATTCCGTTAAAAGTAACGGTAGATAAAGCCAAACGGGTTTATGTCGTAGCGCAAGGCATCTACGAAGGCATCATGCAGTTTGATGAGAAAGGCCAGTTTATCGGATATGTAGGGACAAACAAAGTGCAGCGGGACTATACGGAAGTCATATGGCGCTTGCTTTCAACCAAAGCACAGAAAGCGCAAATGGTGCTGTTTATACCAACCGAGTTTTCGAATATCGATATCGATGCCAAAGGATTTGTATATGCAACGAACATCGATCCTGACTCCAAGGAACCAGTAAAAAGACTTAATCCATCAGGTGAGGATGTGCTGAAGCGCTTCGGTTACTTCGATGTGTTAGGGGATATTTTGTTCAGGCGCGCTGTGGGTCCTTCCAAGCTGATTGATGTGAAGGTACTCGAAAACGGAATGTACAGCGTGCTCGACGGAAACCAAGGCAAAGTATTTACCTACAATGACGAAGGCGATTTGCTCTATGTGTATGGCGGTAAGGGAAATCAGATCGGTACGTTTAAAATACCGGTCGCCGTCGAGCATTTGGGTGAAAAGCAACTGGTGCTTGATCGTGGGAAAAGCAATATCGTCGTATTTGAGCCAACGAAATTTGGTGCCAGTGTAAACGAGGCTGTGAAGCTGCATTACACCGGTGAGGATAAGCTGGCGGTACCGATTTGGCAAGAAGTGCTTCGGTTAAACAGCAACTACGATATTGCGTATATAGGCATTGGCAAATCGTTGCTGATGGAGCGGAAGAACGGAGAAGCGCTCGAGTATTTCAAGCTGGGCATGGACCGCGATAGTTATTCCGTAGCTTACAAAAGGTACCGCAGGGAAGTAATGAAGGAACATTCAGGAACCTTTCTAACAATGCTGATCGTCCTAGCAGCAGCATGGCTTGCGTTCAAGCTGGTAAGCTCTCGAATGAAAAAGAGGAAGCTTGCAATGTCGGACTTTGCATCGCAAACCGCTAAGGAGGGCAGACCGCTATGAAGCAGGATTTCATCAAGTTTCCGCTGCATTTAATCGTTCATCCTTTTGACGGCTTCTGGGATATGAAGTATGACGGCAAAGGAAAAGTAAAGGTCGCATTAGCTATTTTGCTGCTTGTCATCGTTTCTGTTATTTTACAAAATCAGTTTGCAGGTTTCCTTGTGAACTATAATGATCCACGTCATTTGAACAGCCTGACTCAGCTCGTTACGATTGTATTTCCTTTCTTTCTTTGGTGTATATCCAACTGGGCGATTACAACCTTAATGGATGGCGAAGGTAAATTCAAAGAAATTGTTATGGCGACGGGTTATGCGCTTGTTCCTATGGTCATTCTTTATGTGCCCATGACCATTGCGAGCCGGTTTATGGTACAGGAAGAAACGGCTTTTTATTATTTAGTCATGTCTATATCCACCATTTGGTTTCTAGCGCTTCTATTTGTCGGTACGATGACGGTTCATCAATATACGGCGTTTAAAACGATTATTACGATGCTGCTGACGGTAATCGTAATGGGCATTATCGTATTTCTTGGGACGCTTGTGCTGAGTATGATGCAGCAAATTATCGATTTTATTATCAATATTTATCGTGAAATCATTTTCCGTACGTAAAGGAGGCCGCACCCGTGAAAAATCGTAAAAAGCTGGTTGCGGTGCTGGCCTGTACCGCAGCAATTTGTATCTTGGTCTGCTCCGTATTGCTATTCACCAGTCGTGGAGCTAAAGCCGTTAAAGCAGCCGCTTATATGAAAATGACAACTGAGCTGGAAGCTGGAGCCGCAATTAAGGCAATGCCTGATTCTTCAAAAGGTGTGCCAGGCATGCAGCTTGTAGCGGACAATTCCGAATTATCGTTATACTACAGCGCCGAAACGACAGAGGTCGCTGTGAGGGATAAACGGCAAGGCCAAATCTGGTACAGCAATCCGCCCAATCGGAGTGAGGATGCTATCGCATCGGGCTTCGAGAAGGAAATATTGTCTTCTCAGTTGACGGTACTGTTCCGGGATGCAATTGGTACGCTGGATACGTTCACCAACTTCACGGAAAGTATCGCAAATAAGCAGTTTACAGCTGAGAGCATTGAGAACGGCATTCGTATCACCTATACGATTGGCGATACGTCCATCGGCGTGGATGCCTTGCCAAGGTATATAAGCAAAGTGCGATTGGAAGAGAAGGTGCTATCCAAGCTGGATGCGCCGACGGCCAAATATGTGGGACTGCGCTATTATCCGAAAGCGGACAATAAGGAAGTATTAGAGAGACTAGATGCGCAGGTTTCCAAGCCGCTTGTATTGAGCAAAATGACGGCGGCATTCGTCAAGGCTGGTTATTCCGATGAGGATCTTGCTTTCGACAATGAGGAAAATGGCGTTGCAGGTGGCGGCGAATCGAGCAAACCAAACTTCGTTATTCCTTTGGAATACCGCATTGATGGCGGTTCACTGGTTGCATCCGTTCCAGTCAATCAGGTCAAAGAAAGCGGAGGCTATCAAATCCGCAGCATCGAGATGCTTAATTTCTTTGGCGCTGCAGATAAGGACAATGAAGGATACATGTTCGTGCCGGATGGAACAGGTAGCTTGATCCATCTTAACAACGGCAAGGTAAAGGAAGAGCAATACGTACAAAGAGTATATGGCCTTGATCCGAACGATAATAGCTACCGCCGCGGTCAAGTAAGCGAGAGTGCTAGAATGCCGGTATTTGGGATGAAGGCAGGAAGCGCAGCATGGTTTGCGGTGATTGAAGAAGGTGATGCTGTTGCCAGCATCGCTGCTGATATCAGCGGTAAAAAAAATTCCTACAATTATATTCACAGCAGCTACTCATTGCGCGGAGAGGATGAGCTTGAGCTTTACACAGGCTCAAAGATTCAAGAAATCCAGCTGTTGAGTGAAGAGATTTATAAAGGCGACATTCAAATTCGGTACAGCTTTCTCTCTGGCGATAAGGCGAGCTATTCAGGAATGGCTGAGCTTTATCGTGACAGGCTTGTAGCTGAAAACAAGCTTCAGCCATTAAAAGATGATGAAAAGCTTCCATTTTATTTGGATATTCTAGGAACGGTCGACAAGCGGAAATCATTCCTTGGTGTACCGTACAGCTCCGTCGTTTCCATGACTTCCTTTGAGCAAGCCTCACAAATGGCTGAACAACTGAAGTTAGATGGGATTGATCGATTGCTCATGCGTTACACAGGCTGGTTCGGAAACGGCGTCAATCATCAGACACCAGTAAAGCTGAAAGTGGACAATGAGCTCGGAAGCAAGTCCAGCTTTATTAAGCTAGCGAATCAGCTGGAGCAATCCGGCGGGATGTTGTTCCCAGATGTAGCCTTTCAGCAAATTTATCATGATGATGGAGGTTTTGTTCCATCCTCTGATGCATCGCGGTTCGTTACACGGGAGGAAGCAGAGCTTTATCCTTATAACCGAGCGCTTAATCGAATGGATATGCTATTAGGCTCGTATTATTTGCTGTCGCCGGCAAAGCTTCCCTACTTCGTTGATACGTTTATGAAGAAGTATGATTCGCTTGGCATGCGGGGAATATCGCTGCGGGACCTTGGCAGCGTGCTGAGCTCGGACTTTCGTACGAGCAGAGTCATTCAACGCGAAACGGCTAAAAAAATCGTTGAGGATGAGCTGAGCAAGGTGGATGGGCACGTCGATCAAACGATGCTTACGGGCGGAAATGCTTATGTATGGCCATTCGCAGATCATCTTATAAATGTGCCAACGTCATCCAGCGGCTTCGTGCTAACGGATGAGGAAGTTCCATTTTATCAAATGGTTATTCATGGATATGTCGATTATGCCGGCGGTGCGATTAACTTAGAGGATGAGCAGGATATTCAGCAGCAGCTGCTTCGTTCGGTAGAGCTTGGCTCAGCGCCGCATTTTTCATGGAGCTATGAACCATCGTCCAAACTGAAATTCACTCATTTTGACAAGCTGTTCTCTACCCATTACAAAGACTGGTATGATCAAGCGCTGTCGATGTATAAGGAAGCAAATGACGTGCTCTCCGGTGTGAGAAACGCTCAAATGGTGAAGCATATTCGCCATCAAGACGGTGTCGTAGAGATGCAATACAGCAATGGAAAATCGATTATTGTCAATTACACAGATAAGCAAGTCAGCATTAACGGAAACAAAGTTGAAGCTCAAAACTATTGGGTAGGAGGTGAGCGTTAATGAATGGATATAAGTTAGCTTTGCGGCACAAGCGCTCACTTCTAGGCGTAGCATTTATTTTCCCATGGCTGCTGGGCTTCATATTTATGTTTGCGACGCCGCTTATCCAATCTATTAAATTCAGCTTCAGCAAGCTGACGGTGGAACCGACTGGATTTATATTGGAATCGGTTGGTTGGGCGAATTTTAAAGAAGCGTTGTTCGTGGATGCTACCTTCAATCGGATTTTGACCCAATCCGTTTCAGAAATGGTTTTGAATGTACCGATGATATTATTTTTCAGCCTTTTCTCAGCTACGCTGCTTAATCAGAAGTTTCGTGGCAGAATACTCGCGAGAGCGATATTTTTCCTTCCGGTCATACTCGCTTCCAATGCGATTTCAGCTGCTGAAACAGCGGGGCTTATTAATCTAGTAGGCGATTCATCGGTCGTAAGTGAAATGGGTGAAGCTTCTTCCACCTATAATATTATGTCAATGGTCATGATACTTAGCGACATAGGTTTGCCGCTATCGTTCGTTGACTACATCGTTCAGGCGATTACTAGAATCTATGAGATTATTACAAGCTCCGGCGTGCAAATTCTTATTTTTTTAGCTGCTTTGCAGTCCGTTCCAGGTGCCATGTATGAGGTGGCTAAGATGGAAGGCGCTACAGCCTATGAATCGTTCTGGAAAATTACATTTCCATTAGTTAGCCCGCTCATTTTGACCAATGTCATCTATACGATTATTGATTCATTCTCGGGCAGCGCGGTTACGGATATGATTTTCTCGACGGCATTCACCACGCAAAATTTTGGGCTCAGCGCAGCGATGTCTTGGGTTTACACGTTGATTATAAGCGTTGTTTTGGTCATTATCGGAGTGCTGCTATCGAGAAGAGTACATTACAACTGAGTGATTAACAAAGGAGGAAGCTGCATATGGAGGCTTCACAGGCTGTTCGCAACGAGGATAATAAATATCGGCTGCAGAAAATGAAAAATAAGACGATCGATACGTTGTACGCCATTTTTCGTTACGCGCTTGTTATTGGCATCTCGTACATCATCATTTATCCGCTGCTCATGAAGTTTTCTGTCGCTTTCAAAGACAAAGTCGATATTTACAATCCGACGATTTATATGGTGCCTGTCCACTTCACGCTCGACAACATCAAAATGGCGATGGATATTTTAAACTACTTTCCTCTCCTAGGAAATACGCTTGTCTTTGTTATTGTGACTACGCTGCTAACGACAGCTTCTTGCGCGCTTGCTGGGTACGGCTTCGCCCGTTTTAACTTCCCAGGCAGCAATGTGCTGTTCGCTCTGGTCATATTAACGATTCTAGTTCCGACAAGCACGTTGATGGTTCCGATGTATCTTCATTTTAGAAGCTTTGACATACTCGGAGTCATTCATCTAGTGACGGGCAAGGAAGGAGTCAATCTGCTCAATACGTATTGGCCTTCTATTATAACGTCTGCGACGGCAATCGGATTGAAAGCGGGACTGTTCATTTATATT
The DNA here is from genome assembly GCF_052114265.1 of Paenibacillus sp. MCAF9. Lineage (NCBI taxonomy): Bacteria > Bacillati > Bacillota > Bacilli > Caryophanales > Paenibacillaceae > Paenibacillus > Paenibacillus sp. MCAF9. The sequence goes on along the minus strand of NZ_JBFREL010000013.1, from coordinate 83,672 downwards.
TTCCGCCAGTTTTTTAAAGGAATGCCTAAAGAGATAGAGGAAGCGGCATTGATTGATGGCGCTGGCGGAGTGAAAACATTTTTGAAAATCATGCTGCCGAACGCCGTTCCGCCAATCATAACCGTCGTACTGTTCTGCTTCGTTTGGCAGTACAACGATACCTTTTTCACTTCGCTTTTCATGAGTGAATCCGCACTTATGCCGATTAAGATTTCGACATTGTCAGCACAAGCGAATGCGCTGCTTCCAGGTCTGCTGGGGGTAGCTGCCGGAGGCGGTAACGTTAAGGCTGATCCGAACCATGTGGCTATGATTATTGATACGGGTATTTTGCTTGCTATCATACCGCTAATCATTTTGTACTTAGTCGTTCAGCGTTATTTCGTAGAAAGTGTGGAGCGGAGTGGAATTATCGGTTAGCAGGCAGTAGGTTAAGTGAGGATATGCAAAAAGAAATGTCAAAGAAGGAGAGAAACCATAAATGTTGAATGTGAAGCAGCAATCCCGTTTCCTAGTGGAACCAAAGCTCATAAACCCGAATGCAGATGATCATGCGAAAAGGCTGATGACCTATTTATGCGACATTTATGGAACTCGCATATTGACCGGTCAGCAAATCGGTGTAGTATCAACACCTGAGCTTGAAATATTGCATGAAGTGACTGGGAAATACCCAGCTGTTTATGGCTTTGATTTCATGAATTATTCGCCCTCGCGCACAGAGCGCGGGGCCACATGCTCCGATACGGATATTGCGATTGATTGGTGGCAAAGCGGCGGCATCGTAACTTTTTGCTGGCACTGGAATGCGCCTAAGGATTTAATTGATTTGGCCCCTGACCGAACGTGGGGCAGCGGTTTCTATACAAAAGCAACGACGTTTGATGTGCAGAAGGCGTTGAATGATCAAGAGTCAGAGGATTATAAGCTGCTGATCAGAGATATTGATGCGATTTCCTCCGAGCTGAAACGGCTGCAGGATGCAGGGGTGCCGGTATTATGGAGACCGCTGCACGAGGCTTCGGGAGGCTGGTTCTGGTGGGGCAGCAAAGGTGCTGAGCCCTGCGTTCAATTGTGGAAGCTGATGTATGACCGAATGACGAACGTGCATAAGTTGAACCATTTGATTTGGGTATGGAATGGACAGCATGCGGATTGGTATCCGGGCGATGAGTACGTCGATATTATTGGAGAAGATATTTATCCTCCTGAGCAAAATTACGAGTCGCAGCTTGATCGTTTCGAGAAGGCGCTCGCTTACACAAGCATGAACAAAATTATTGCTTTGTCTGAAAATGGACCGATTCCTGATCCTGATCTTATGCTTCAGGATCATGCACTATGGGCATGGAATTGCACGTGGTATGGCAATTTTGTCTACAATACAGTGGATGGACACCGAGTATATGCCGAGAAGTTTACAGATAGGGAACAGCTTATCAAATTTTATAATCACCCGTTCTCGTTAACGAAGGATGAGCTGCCTGATTTGAAAAATTATCAGCTGCGAGAATAGCGGGTGGATGCCATTCATCGCAAGGACTAATACTTGTGCAAGGAGCACGCCATTTATGACTTTGTCGATTTGGAATCACCGAAGCAATCTGCATCGAACGCGGCGCGGAATCCAAGAGGGACGCTTGACGATGGGCTTTATTGGAGGCTCGATCACCGACGCAAGGCCGCGCCATAACTGGCCGGAGCCAGTCATTGCCTGGTTCACGGAGCAATACCCGGAACTGCGTATCACGGTTGAAAATGCAGCGATCGGAGCAACGGGCAGCGATTTAGCTGCTTTCCGCGCCAAACGCGATTTAATCGATACGAATTGCGATTTGGTTTTTATTGAATATGCAGTTAATGATGAAGGCGAGCCAACCTTGAAGCGCAATCGTTCGCGCGAAGGATTAATAAGGCAATTGCTCGCTGATGGCCAGCGCGATATCGTCATCGTATACACGTATTCGCAAAATATGTACAGCGCCATTGCACATGGCTTGGTACCGGACACGATTAATGAATTTGAGCGGATAGCAGAGCATTATGAGCTAAGCTCGGTATGGATGGGTTTGTACGCTTTTGAGGAAGTCAAGAAAGGCAAGCTGCGATTTGAAGAATGGCTGCCAGATGGTCTTCATCCGACAAGCAGAGGAAGCTTGAGCTATGGGCAAAGTGTAATTGCATATCTCCAGAAGGAATTATCGTATGCGGATCACGCGGTGGAGGCTGATCAGGTTTCATACTTGATACCAAAGCCGCTGGATACACAATGCTGGGATGATGTATTCGACTTATCTTTTCGTCACATTCATACGAGAGGTTCTTGGGCTATAAGGAGATGGCCTCACCTGGAGTGGATCGATCAAGTGCTCGAGACATCGGCCATTGGAGCAGAGTTGTCCTTCTCCTTCGAGGGAAGAGGACTTGTTCTTGGCTTTGACTTCGGAAGAAGCTCAGCTGAGTTTCGATACCGAATAGATGATGGGGAGTGGCAAGTGATGGAGCGGGAGAGGCCAACATGGGTCCAGGATGATGGGTGGTATCGCTTAAGCTTTTTCGGAGATGATTGGGTGAGCGGCCTTCACCGCTTCGAGCTTGAAGTCATTCATGGCAATCGACAAGAATGCACAGGCACTAATTTCCGACTCGCGAAAGTGGGGATTATCAGGTGACCGCCCTTCGGAGCAGGCGAGTTGTCATTAGTGCGCTTGCTGTCAGCTTAGCGCTTCTAGGCGCTGTTTTAGTTGTTGTATTGGCTGTTCTGCCAAGCTCAAACAAGGAAGAACCATTTTTGATATACGAAGCGGAGTCCGGGCTGCTTCAAGGTACTATGGTTTCTCAAGTAGCGGAGGGCTATTCTGGCTCTGGATTCGTTACTGGCTTTACGGATGAGCAGGACCAGTTAACGTTTGAGGTTGTTGCTCCAAAGGCAGTATTATACAATGTATGGGTCAGCTACCGGGCGCCAAATGGCAATAAAGTAGCTGGCATTTCATTGAATAATCAGCCCCACGGCGAATTGGTTTTACAGCCAAATGATCAATTTACGGAGCTCAAGGCAGGGAAGCTGCTTTTACAAGAGGGCACGAATACGATTAGCCTGACTAGAGGCTGGGGTTATTACGATATCGACTATATTAAGCTGCAAAAGACGAAGCCTGAAACGAAACATCAGGTCTCTGGTGAATTAGTGAATGGGAATGCTTCTGCAGAAGCCAAAAAACTAATGAATTATTTGGTGGAAAACTATGGCGAGTCGATGTTGTCGGGTCAAACCGGACTGGATAATGTTTCTTGGATTGAGAAGATTACCGGTAAAAAACCAGCGATGGTCGGGTTTGATTTAATCGATTATTCCAAAACAAGAGCAGCGCACGGAGCTATCTCGTATGAAGTGGAAAAAGCAATTGGCTGGCATAAGCAAGGCGGCATTACAACCTTCTTATGGCATTGGAACGCTCCCACCGGCATAATTGACGAGCCGGGAAAAGAATGGTGGCGGGGGTTCTATGCTGATTCGGTAACCTTTGATTTGGAGAAAGCTTTGAGTGACACCGAATCGGAGGAGTACAAGCTGCTGCTAGCTGATATTGATACGATTGCCGTGCAACTTCAAAGATTAAAGGATGCCCATGTGCCCGTGTTATTTAGACCGCTTCATGAAGCAGAAGGCGGGTGGTTCTGGTGGGGAGCAAAGGGTCCTGAGCCGGCAAAGCAGCTTTACCGACTAGTATACGATCGACTGGTCAATAAGCATGAATTAAACAATCTCATATGGATCTGGAATTCGGTCCAGCCCGAATGGTATCCAGGAGATGACGTAGTGGATATCGTTAGTGTAGATAGTTATCCAGCCCCTGGAGATCATTCTCCAGCCATTAATTATTTTGATAATCTCGTCGCTCTAGTCAGCAATAAAAAACTTGTTGCAATGACCGAAAATGGTTCCATTCCTGACCCGGACTTAATGAAGGCGTATGGTGCGAATTGGAGCTGGTTTGTCACCTGGGAAGGCGATTATTTAAACGATGGCAAACATAACAGCCAAGAGATTTTGAAAAAAATCTATAATCATTCAAATGTGACGACACTGGATGAACTTCCAGACTTGTTTGGCATGAAAAAAGCTGTAGATAAAGAAGAATGACAAGCGATAGGAAGACACATATTCTTAGGAGGACAAAATGAGAGAAACACAACTAGTGCTAAGTAATTGGAAATTCAAAGCTTGTCAGGAGCAAGAATGGATGGAAGCCATCGTGCCTGGCTGCGTTCATACGGATTTGCTGCGCAATGGCATCATCAAAGATCCTTTCTATAAAACAAATGAGCATGATTTGCAATGGATTGACAAAATAGATTGGGAATACGAGACTCATTTCGACGTAAATGATCAATTGTTAAATGCCTCAACTATTGAACTCGTATTCGATGGATTAGATACGTATGCAGACGTTTATGTAAATGGCAATCATGTATTGTCAGCAGACAATATGTTCAGAACATGGAAAGCAAATGTAGCGTCTATGGTGAATGCCAAAGATAATGTATTGTTGATTAAATTCCGCTCCCCTGTGCGAGAGGATTTGCCGAAGATCGAGAAGCTTGGCTATAATCTACCAGCTAGTAATGATCAATCAGAGCTTGGCGGACTAGGTGCTCAGAAGATAAGTATTTTTGCAAGAAAAGCGCCTTATCATTATGGCTGGGACTGGGGTCCGCGATTCGTTACGAGCGGTATTTGGCGTGAAGCTAGACTAGAAGGCTGGTCGGGCAGCAAAATTACGGATGTATATGTGAAGCAGGATCAGGTAAATGCTTCGAAAGCTAGCTTAACGGTAGATGTGGAAATTGAGTCGGAGCATGAATGGAACGGCTTGGTGAAGTTAAGTGCAGGGGGACAAACTTGGGAGCAGGCTGCGCACTTAAAGCAAGGGATCAATGTGATTCAACTGCCTGTTGATATCGAGAATCCGAAGCTTTGGTGGAGCAGAGGACTTGGCGATGCTCATTTATATACATTTACAGCAGAGCTTTGCAAGGATGAAGAGTTGATAGCTGCAAAGTCCGTTCGTACTGGTCTTCGCTCCATTCGATTGGTGCGAGACAAGGATGAGGTAGGAGCCTCGTTTTATTTTGAGCTTAATGGCGTTCCTGTGTTTGCGAAAGGTGCAAACCATATCCCTAATGACAGCTTCATTACAGAAGTAACAGATGAGCGATATAGACATGAAATAGTTTCAGCTGCGGAATCGAATATGAACATGCTTCGTGTATGGGGCGGCGGTATATATGAGCAATCGGTGTTCTATGAGCTTTGTGATGAGTACGGCATCTTGGTGTGGCAGGACTTTATGTTCGCATGCAGCATGTATCCTGGCGATGAGGCCTTTCTAGAAAATGTTCGCTTGGAAGCAGAAGAGAATGTGAAGCGGCTGCGCAATCATCCTTCTATCGTGCTGTGGTGCGGCAATAACGAGATTGATTCGGCTTGGGCGCAATTTGATGAGAAGGGCGGCTGGGGCTGGAAAAAAGAATATACATCGGAGCAGCGCGCTGTCATTTGGGCGGACTACGAGGCAGTTTTCCATGACATTTTACCTGATGCGGTAGAAGCCTATGCGCCAGGAACACAATATTGGCCATCCTCACCGCTTATATCGCTGTCGGGGGACATTAACCAGCATGCGCATCCGCTATCTACAGAGGGAGATGTTCATTACTGGGGAGTATGGCACGCAGTTGAGCCATTTGAGAACTACAACCTGAAAATCGGCCGTTTTATGAGTGAATACGGCTTCCAGTCATTCCCTGAGTATGATACGGTGATGAAATTCGCAACGGAGCAGGATTTGGCTCTGGATTCTAAGGTAATGCGCGCGCATCAGAAAAATGGCGACGGCAACCGTCTCATTAAAGAATACATGGATATTTATATGAGCGAGCCTAAGGACTTTCCTGCTTTTCTTTATATGAGTCAGGTGCTGCAAGCAGAAGCGATGAAGATGGCGATTGAGGCGCATCGTCGCAGCATGCCATATTGCATGGGAACGTTATACTGGCAAATGAATGATTGCTGGCCAGTAGCTTCTTGGGCAGGCATGGATTATTACGGAAAATGGAAAGCTATGCAGTATTATGCGAAAAGAAGCTTCGCCGACACAATGCTGTCCTTTGACAAGACAGATGACGGCATTATCAATATTCATGCGGTAACGGATTTGCTGGAATCGTTGAACGGCGAGCTCAGATTAACGCTATACGACTTTGCAGGCGTGTTAATTAAGCAGGAAACGACTCAAGTTTCCATAGCAGGAAATAGTGCAGCAATTGTAAGCTCGATAAACGAGCTGGAATGGCTGACAGGCTGCGAAGCAAACCGTGTTGTATTGTATGCAGAGCTGACCCAAGGCGGTAAGCTGATAGACAGCAAGGAACATTATTTCGTGAAAGCGAAAGAACAGAAGCTTGCTTCAGCGGTTATTCGAATTTCAGAGGTTGAAGGCAGCAACGGTACGTCGTTCGCGCTGGAGACGGATGTGCTTGCTAAGCAGGTATGGATTACCGCAGAGCACGAGGGCATGTTCACGGACAACTTTTTTGATTTGATACCGGGTGTAGCTAAAATCGTAGAGTTCCGCTTGCGCGAAAGTGGAGAAGCAGCAAGTAAGCCAATTGCAGCGGGCAAGGTACAAGCTCGTTCAATGATCGATTTTTTGGCTGAGGGCAAATAAAACGAAGTGAAACAAAGCAGATAAAAAGGAGGCACCTATGAAGGGTGCCTCCTTTTCTTAATGTACAATACGATACTGCTGAAGCGGGAATATAGTCATTTTTTTGGCAATCTTATCTCGCATTAACTCTTTACTGCGAGAAAGGATTAATGTATTATCGTATTAAAGGTTTTGACTTTATTTAGTAAGGGTGAAATGTATGAACGAGAAAATTGAAGTTAAACCACGAAAGGCTTTGGAAGTGATGAAGCCCTACTCCCCAGGTAAACCGATTTGGGAGGTTCAGAGCGAATATGGCCTGCAGCATGTAATTAAGCTGGCCTCTAATGAAAATCCATTAGGACCTTCTCCAAAAGCGATAGAAGCCATTCAAATCGCCTTGACTGATCTTCATCGTTATCCTGACAACCAGTCTCAATTATTGAAGAAAACCATTGCCGATTATTACGACTTGCATGTAGATCAAGTCATTGTTACTAACGGCGGAGATGAGCTCATCACGCTTGTTGCAGAAGCTTTTTTGGATGCGGGTGATGAAATTATTGTGCCGGGACCTACATTTAGTGAATATGAGTTTGGTGCTCAGCTGATGGGAGCTAAAACAATCGTTGTCCCGCTCAATGATGCTTTTCAATATGATGCAGAAGCTATTGTTGCTGCAGTGACTGATCGTACCAAAATTATATATCTATGTTCTCCAAATAATCCAACAGGTACTTATGTAGCTCAAAAAGATTTGAAATATATCCTCGATACAATCCCAAAACGTATCATGGTTATGCTCGATACAGCTTACAGCCACTACGTTTCGGAGGAGCTGTATTCGGATGGAATGGCATTTGTAAGAGCAGGCTACCCGCTCATCGTGCTAAAAACCTTTTCGAAAATTTACGGCCTTGCAGGAATTCGAGTAGGCTATGGGGCTGCCCCTCAGCAAATTATTCAGAGCATTCTTCAAGTGAAGGAGCCGTTTAATGTTAATGCACTTGCCCAGACAGCGGCAGCAGCAGCGATCGGTGATGAAGAGCATGTTTTAAGTTCGCAAGCACTGGTTGCCAAGGAATGTGAACGCATGTACGCTTCATTTGACCAGCTTGGGATCAAATATACGCAAAGTATGACCAACTTTGTACTTGCTGAGCTTGGGCCGGAATCGGAGTCCATCTACATGCGTTTAATGGCTAAAGGGATTATCGTTCGCCACGGCAAAACGTGGGGCTTGCCGCTCCATGTGCGTATCTCAATAGGTATGCCGGAAGAAAATGATCAGTTTATTGCCGCATTAAGCGAAATACTTGGTTCGGTTTAGTCTTTAGCAAATAATTATGCCGCGATGTTAGTAAGAGCAGCCAAAGAGTGAAAATTCGTCGGCTGCTCTTTATTTGATCGATGCGATTAACCAGTAAATTCTTGAACCCATGCCCCTTGGTAATACCCAACTCCAATTTTAGTGAAACTGGATTTCAAAATATTTGCGCGGTGCCCAGGGCTGTTCATCCAATCCTTCATTACTTGATCAGGAGTAGGCTGGCCTTTAGCAATATTTTCACCAGCAGAACTGTACGTAATATTGAATTGTTTCATCATGTCGAAGGGAGAACCATAAGTTGGTGAATTATGATCAAAGTAGTTGTTGTTAATCATATCCTGTGCTTTAACCAATGCCATTTTGGATAAAGATCCATCCATACTAAGTGCAGGCAACCCTGATTTTGATCGTTCAGAATTGACCAGTTGAAGGACCTGCTGTTCATATTGTCCAGAGGAAGAAGGAGCTTTCTCCGCTGGATTTTGAGTCGTTGGATTTTGAGTGGTCGGGTTTTGAGTTGTTGGATTCTGTGTCGTTGGTTGTTGAGCTGGGTATTGACCAGGGTACTGAGACGGAGATGGATAAGGATACTTATTCACGAGTCCATTTGCTCCATCGCCCAACAGCCAATCTGGAATGTTGTTGTACTGCGAGCCCTTCATTGAAACAGTAGGATTCTTCATCATCGGTGTAGAGATTGAAGAGGCCTGGGTTGTGTGTGGAGTTGACGTAATAATAGGTGTTTTGGTTGATGTGTAACCAAGAGCAGAGTGCTTATTGGTTGACATCCTTGGATTTGACGAACAGCCTACAGCTAAAATAAGTAAAGCTAAAATGAAAAATTTCCGCATGTACATACTCCTCAACGTTAGAATAGTGTGCTTGCTACCCGATATATAATTTCCTGACCAAGCTGTTGTTATCCCGGAGAAAAAAGGGATTTAATCTTTTTTTAAAAGAAGACTTGCTTATTACAAATGCCTATGGTATATTATCAATACAAACAACAAATTTAACCTTGAATTCACATATTGAAAAGGTTGTCATTTGTATGATGATATCTTTTTCAATGTGTGATTTTTAGTTTTTCTGGAAAAAACATGTTAATATACTTTTGGAGGTAATCAATTATGGAACAAGGTACAGTAAAATGGTTTAACGCAGAGAAAGGCTTCGGTTTTATCGAAGTTGAAGGCGGCAATGACGTATTCGTACATTTCTCCGCAATCCAAGGCGACGGTTTCAAATCACTTGACGAAGGTCAACGCGTTGAGTTCAACGTAACTCAAGGCAACCGTGGACCACAAGCAGAAAACGTTGTAAAACTATAGTATCAAATCAAAACCCCTTAACTTCGGTTAAGGGGTTTTTTTATGCATAAATTATAAATTTTCGGGGTGGGACAGGACTACCACTCTGTTTTTGTTTTTGGTAAGGTAGAGGTATGTAGACGAAGGGAGAATCCAAGGAGGCAGCCAATCTATTCAAGCCTTAGCCAGAATGATTGGGTCAATCATAGGAGGTCAAATCTATGTATCATTTGGTCATGCCGCACCTGCTTTTATGGGTATGATCCTTATAGCAGTGGCTATACCAGTAATGTATTTGCACCAGCAAACACAAAAAAACCAACTCGAGTGAATAAACGCTCGAATTGGTTTTACAGCGGAAATATTAGCGAAGATTTGGAATGTTTACTTCTGGATTAACGTCTGCTTCATAATCGATGCCATCTGTCTCGAAACCGAACAGCTGGAAAAATTCACGACGATAACCTTCAAGATCAGAAAGATCATAAACATTTTCTGTAGAGAGCTTAGCCCAAACATCGGCAACCTCAGCTTGGATTTCTGGTCTCATCTCCCAATCATCAACGCGGATTAGGCCTTTTTCATCAACCAGCGTTTCACCTTTACCGTATAGACGTTCTGAGAATAAACGATACATTTGCTCAATGCAGCCCTCATGAATGCCTTTTTCTTTCATCACTTTATAAAGGGCGGAAATATAAAGCGGCACCACTGGAATCGCGGAGCTTGATTGCGTAACGAGCGCTTTGTTAACGGAAACGAATGCGCGACCGCCATTTGTGCTGAGCTGTTCATTAAGGCGGTGAGCCGTAGCTTCCAGATCATTTTTAGCAGCGCCAATTGTACCTTCACGATAAACTGCATGTGTAATTTCAGGTCCAATGTAAGAGTAAGCAACTGTAGTTGCGCCTTCAGCAAGTGCTCCAGCTTTCTCAAGCTCGTCAATCCACATCTGCCAGTCCTCGCCGCCCATAACAGCAATCGTTTGACGAAGCTCGTCTTCTGTTGCCGGCTCGATTGTAGCTTGCGTTACATCGCCGTTATGGAAGTTAACGGTTTTGTTCGAATACGTGCCGCCAAGCGGCTTGATAACGGAAGAGAACGTTTCGCCTGTTTTTGGATGCGTCCGGCGCGGAGAAGCTACGCTGTAGACAACGAGATCAATTTGACCTAGTTCCGTACGGATCAAGTCGATTGTTTTTGCTTTAATTTCATCAGAGAAAGCATCTCCAACGATGCTGAAAGATTTGCGTCCAGCAGTTGCAGCAGCTTCCTCGAAAGCAGCGGAATTGTACCAGCCAGCGGATGCTGTGCGTGCGCCTTCAGCAGCTTTGTCAAAATAAACGCCAATTGTATTAGCGCCAGCAGCGAAAGAAGAAACGATACGTGAAGCAAGACCATAACCTGTTGAAGCTCCAATGACGAGCACGTTGCGCGGGCCTTCAATGCTTGGTTGAGCGTTTACGTAATCGATTTGACGCTGTACTTGTTGTGCGCAGCCCTCAGGATGTGCTGTCGTACAAATAAAGCCACGAGTTTTTGGTTGAATAATCATATTAGAATATTCCTTTCCATAATGGAATTTGTTTGTATGCGTTATGTAACGGGACAACTCTCTCCCATTTTACCGATTTTTATTGAAGAAGGGAAGTTCTCCATTCGTGACAAAAGCATTTATTTGCACAATTTCTTATTTTTTCTCAAATAAATAAGCGCCAAGAAAGCATCTCTGCATTCTTGGCGCTTATTTATGTAGAAATTAACGACGTCCTGACAGCTGTTGTTCAGCCATTTGAACGAGCCGGCGTGTAATTAATCCGCCGATAGAGCCCATATCGCGAGTGGTCATATTGCCATAATATCCGTCTTGCGGAAGTTGAATGCCAAGCTCTTGGGCCACTTCATATTTAAGCTGCTCTAGAGCTGCACGGGCTTGCGGTATAAGAAGTTGATTCGTACGATTTGCCATCTTTTCTCAGCCTCCTTCTTGAACCTATTATGTGGATACGAGTGAGAGTTTATTCATATCATTCACCTAAATTTACCTCCTATTTTTGAAGTGAAATCATGCTAAAATGGTTAAACGGAAAGGGGGGCGCCGTAATGTTTGTGGAACCCATGTTACTAACGGAATATGAAAAACCTTTTGATGATGATGATTTTATATTTGAACCCCTATTGGATGGACACCGCCTGCAGCTCTCCTTTATGGGAAGCAAGGCTGCTTTATATACTCGGCATTTCAATGAAGTTACGCGGCAGTATCCCGAATTACATAATGTACCGCTGAGGGAGCCGGCGGATGTTCTGTTAGATGGCGAGGTAACCTATGTAAACCCATTTACAGGAGCGATTGAGTTCGAGTCGCTGCAGGAACGTTACAGGCTGAAGAAGGAACCGAGTATCCGTGAAGCCAAAAGGACGAAGCCGGTCCAGTTTTTTGTATTTGATATTCTTTATTACAACGGGCTTGATTTAAGGCAAAAACCGCTGCTTGAGCGAAAGCGGCTGCTGGAATATATTTTGGAGGATAATGCCTATTTCAAAAAGATGCTGTACGTGGAGCGAGAGGGTGCAGCTATTTTTGATCTTGTAAGAAGATCGGATTTGGAGGGCATTGCCTGCAAGCGCAAGGATAGCACCTACGCTGAGGGTCGTCAGGAGAGCTGGCTAAAGGTGATAAATGATAATTATAAATCGTTATCGATGGCTTCAGATCAGAAAAAAACCTCAATTGCTGAGTAAAGGTATTATTAATATTTTTATTAATAACAACGAATATGCATAAATGATTTTATAGTGAGTGAGATGAATGCTGTCGGCAAAAGCTGATGGCATTTTTTTGCGTTTATTTCTAAAACGAAGGAATGGATACTTCCGTACTAGTGGGGAGTGGGAGTGAAACTCACTTACATCGTTTATATATTTTCTATTGACGATTTACAGCGTTTGTCGTTACAATGTAAACGTTAACAAAATTAGTAATCGATTAGTTTAATTGTTATTCGTTGGTCAAAAGTTATGCAGGAATAAAAAATGTGAGGTGAATGGGAGCGTATCGTTCGATTTACTGATGATGCCATTATGATGAATGAAACATGATTTTCAATCGAAAGGGGAGTTATGCGATGCTCAAATATTTTAGCAAACTGATTGCATTGGTTCTTGTTTGCTTATTACTTGTACCTGCACCATTAATTGTGGCTGCTGAAGGTAATACAGAACCCGTTCAGAGTACCTTGGATCGTGCAAACCAAAGCAAAATCAAATCCGATGTGCAAGGCCACTGGGCGGAAAAGGATTTTACAGAGTGGTACGAGAAACAGCTTATCCAGGGTTATGGGGATGGGAATTTTAAGCCAGATCAAGCGATAAGTCGAGTGGAATTTATGACTCTGATGAATCGGGTTTATCGCTTTGTTGATGAGGAAGAGATTGTTTTCTCTGATGTATCTGCATCCAGCTCTTACTACAGTGAAGTGAAGAAGGCGGTTGCGGCAGGATATATTTCCGGTTACAGCGACGGAACGATCCGTCCCAACGATTCGATTTCTCGTCAAGAGGCTGCCGTTATATTATTTAGAGTATTTCGGTTGAGCAGTGCGGCCAAATATGAAAGCGCTCTTACGGATCTAGGCTCATTGCCTTCATGGAGTAAGGAAGCCGTGAACGCGCTCGTTATGGAAGGATACGCAACAGGGTATAAAGATCAAACATTTAAACCAAATAACAAGATTACAAGAGCTGAGGCGCTGCGGCTAATAAACAATATTTCTGGAGAGATATTGAATCAAGCGGGCACATATGCGGATGTTTCAAGCAAAAACATAATCATTAATACAGCGAATATTACGTTAAAAGATACAACTATTGAAGGAGATCTATACTTAACCGAAGGCATCGCCGAAGGGGATGTCATACTCGACAATGTCAAAGTAAAAGGAGTAGTGAAGGTATTTGGAGGAGGCCAAAACAGCATTAAAATAAAGGATTCGGATATCGCGCAAATTTATGTTGATAAAAAGAATGGCAAGCTGCGAATGGTAACCCAAGGAACAACAACCGTTGGTCAAGTGTTTACCATTTCAGGCGTTAAGCTTGAAGAGGCTGACGGTTTAACTGGTGAAGGCTTCAAAAATGTAATGATTGACAAGGATACAGCAGCGGATGCAACCATTGAGCTGGATGGAAACTTTGATAAGGTTGAGATTTCTGCATTATCTTTTCCTGCTATTAAATTGCTGAAAGGCATCATAAGTAAAATGATAGTGGAGCAAAAAGCTGCCTTGCATGTGAATGAGGCCGCGGAAATTAAAGAGATTATCATTCTGTTTGACAGTAAGCTCAAAGTTACAGGCAAAGGCAAAGTGACAAGCAATAGTGAGAATGAGGCTAAGCTCGAGCGAGAGGCAGCGACATTTCCTGCTTCTGGTGGTAATGGTGGTGGAAATGAAACACCTGCGCCAACAACAACTCCTACTCCTACTCCTACTTCGACACCGATGCCGACGCCTACTTTTGAAAATGTATCGGTTCACGATCCATCTGTTATTAAAGTTGACGAAACGTATTACGTATTTGGCTCGCATTTGGCGGCTGCAAAATCGAATGATCTCATGAGCTGGTCGTTAATTGATTCAGGCGTGACGGAAACGAACAAACTGTTCAAGAGTGCTGAAAGCAATGTGAAAAAGGAATTGGCTGAGGCGCTCGGCTGGGCAGAAACGGATACGCTATGGGCTACTGATGTCATTCAGCTTGCAGATGGAAAGTTTTACATGTATTACAATGCATGCAAAGGAGATCAACCGCTCTCAGCACTCGGGGTTGCAGTTGCGGATAATATCGAAGGGCCATATGTGAATAAAGGCATCTTCCTGAAATCAGGCAAAGGATTAAGCGCGGAAGGTACGGCTTATGACGGTACAAAACATCCGAATGTTGTTGATCCCGATACGTTTTTTGATAAGGATGGCCGATTATGGATGGTCTATGGCTCATACTCCGGCGGAATTTTTATTCTAGAGATGAATGCTGAAACCGGTTTTCCATTAGATAATCAAGGTTATGGCAAACGATTGATGGGCCAAAATCATAGTCGTATTGAAGCGCCTTACATCCAATATCATCCGAATAGCGGCTACTATTATTTATTTGTGACATTTGGTGGATTAGATTCGGTTGGCGGCTACAATATGCGAATATCTCGTTCTTTAAATCCGGATGGGCCTTATGTGGATTATGAAGGTCAGGATATGATTCAGGCTCACGGTCCAGAGGGCTCATTCTTTAAAGATGCGGCTATTGAACCGTATGGAGTGAAGAGCTTTGGCAATTTTATTTTCAGCAACTTAAATGGACAAGAGAACTTCCCTACCTATGGTTATGTATCTGCAGGCCATAACTCGACTTACTACGATGAAACAAATGGTAAGCTGTTCAACATCTTTCACAGTCGTTTCCCTTACCGCGGGGAAGGCCATGAGGTTCGTGTACATCAGATGTTTATGAACGAAGATGGCTGGCCAGTGGTCGCTCCGCATCGTTACACGGGTGAGACGATTGGCAAAATTTCCGAAAGCGATGTCGTTGGCGCTTATCATTATATTAACCACGGCAAAGAGATTACGAAGGAGATTAAACCTTCTGTTTACATTAAGCTGGAGCAGGACGGTAAAATTACAGGTGCTGTGTCCGGAACTTGGGAACTAGATGGCGACTATTATGCGAACCTGAAAGTTGATGAGCTTGTAAATGACGTTCCTGTTCAAACGACATACAAAGGGGTGTTCATTCGCCAATGGGACCCTACTTCGAATGCTTATGTCATGGCTTTTAGCGCTTTGTCAGGCAAAGGTGCTGCTGTTTGGGGAAGTCAGTTGGAAGCGTTAACTGATCAAGAACTCGCTGCGAATGCAGTTAATAGGTTAACGCTAGGCGATACAAGCCGTGTATTTAATGATGTCAGCCTTCCCTTAAAAGCTGCAAACCATTGGCCGATTACATGGGAGTCTTCGAACACATCAGTCGTAACGGCAAGTGGAGCTGTAACAAGGCCAAGCGCAGGTTCCGGCGATGCAGCGGTACAATTAACAGCAACGATAACGTTAGGCAGCGCATCCGCATCCAAAACGTTCACACTTATAGTTCAACAGCATAATGAAAGTCCGTTAGCAGATGGATTAGTCGCTCAGTACAATTTTGAGAGCAATCTTGAAGAAATGACGGGCATAACGGCGGCAGCAACTGTCACGGGCGACCGAATTGATCGTACAGGCGGAGAAATTTCGTTTGTAGACGGAACGGCGGGCAAAGGAAAGGCGGCTAGCTTTGACGGCGCGTCTGGTGTTCTTTTACCGGAAGGCTTAATTTCAACAAATGAATATACAGTATCGATGTGGCTGAACCCTGCCGAGGCAGCAAACATTGCTCCAGCTTTCTTCGGTGCACAAACGCCGCAAAGCTGGATCAGCTTTATGCCACGAGGGCATGATTTTGCGAAAAATAATACGATGCTGTGGTCAGGTGAAGCTTGGTATGATGCATCTACAGGCATACAGATCAAGCTGAATGAGTGGACACATATTGCATTTACAGTGAAAAACGGCGAGACACAAATATTCATCAACGGGATTAAGAAATATTCCGGTACAGGTATGCCAAACGTGTTCACAGACAAGCACGGTCTGTTTGCACTAGGGGTCAACTATTGGGACACACCTTATAAAGGTCTCATCGATGAGGTTCGTATTTACGATGTGGCTTTAAATGCAGAGAAAATAGGGTGGTTGGCTTTTGGCGAGCCTGATGCCTCTGTTTTAGCTGCACAAATTCTGCTTGGTGCTGCGGAGAAGTCGTTATCCATTGGCACAGCTTATTTGCCTGAAGTCAATGTTTTACCAGTGAATGCAGCTAATAAGTCGATTACTTGGTCTTCAGCCGATTCCAACATCGCTGCTGTGAATGCAGATACAGGGCAAGTAACAGCGGTTGGACTAGGAACAACTACAATCACTGCAACAGCTGATGATGCCGGACATAGAACAGCGACCTATATTGTACATGTGACGGATGGTGAAAATGCTTATTATGCTTTTGAATCGAATCTAATGGATTCATTAGGGCGTGTATCTGCGGGTACGATTACAGGCAATAGAGTAGATAATACGGGAGGCAGCATTACGTTTGGAACAGGCATTTTGGGGTCGGCGGCTGTATTAGACGGCGCTTCAGGCATTCGTCTGCCAGACGGTATAATAGAAGGCAATGTTTATTCGGTATCCATGTGGCTTAATCCTGCGGAGGCGACCAACTTTGCGACAGCATTTTTTGGATCAAGAACGAATGAAAGCTGGATCAGCTTCGTGCCAAGAGGCCCAGTCAACAGCAACACGATGCTTTGGTCTGGCACTGCTTGGTATGATGCGAGTACAGGGCTGAAAATCAACATTGGACAATGGACGCATATTGCATTTACCGTTAATAACGGCACAGCCAAGGTGTATATTAATGGAAAAGAAAAGTTTACAGGCTCCGGCTTCCCAAATGTGTTTACTAATAATAGCGGTGTATTTGGCGTGGGGGTAAACTATTGGGATACTCCGTTTAAAGGCGCAGTAGATGAGTTGAAAATTTATAGTAAAGCGCTGACGGCAGAGCAAATAGCTGCTGAATTTGCACTCGGCAGCATCGTGGCGCTTGATGTAGAGCATTCAAGCGAGGAAATTGCGATATTGGCAGCCGTTAAAAAATAATGAGATAGACATGCAGACCTAATGAAGGCACTGCATGTCTGTTTTATTTATTCATCTCATCCATAAAAGGAAAATATGATCATCTTATTGAATACATGTAAGATAGCATGGTTGTTCATTAAAGCAGAAAAGGACGTGACTTCATTTTGATGTCAATTTTTAAGGATGAAATGGTTGAAAAAGAATATTATCTTTGTTATGAGAAAAGCTTGGACATGTTTGAAATGGAATACAAATCACTGTACCTCCCAACATCCTTTGGAGAAACCCATGTGTTATGCTTCGGCGATTCGAGTAAGCAACCATTGCTGCTTCTGCATGGAATGACCATGAGCAGTACAATGTGGTATCCCAATATAAAGCAGCTGAGTCAAGAACGCTGTGTGTATGCAGTTGATGTAATGGGCGATTTTGGGAAGAGTAAACCAACAGCTGTAATAAAAAACAAGCAGGCTGCGCAGCAATGGCTTCTTGAAGTGTTGAACGGGCTCCTATTCGACAAGGTAGACATCGCTGGCCATTCTATGGGCGGCTTCTTAGCGCTTAATTTTTCAATCGCTTACCCTGACCGCGTTTCCAAGCTCATTCTTTATGCCCCTGCGGGTACCTTCCATAAAATAAGCTATAAGTTTTTTGCGAAGGTTTATCCTGCGTTATTGTTTCAATCAGAGAAATGGGTCGACAATGCTTTTCGTTGGTTCTCGGGCAGGGGGGAGCTGTTAACCCCTATCTTTCGCACTCAAGTCATTGCTGGGTATCGCCATGCCAAGCCTCTTTTGCAGGTAATGCCTTCCGTATTTTCTTTAGAGGAGTTTCATAACTTCAAAGTTGCTACTTTGCTTCTTGTTGGAGATAAAGAGGTCATTTATCCTGCTTTGAAGGCGTTAGCCTATGCGAAAAAAGCGATCCCTGGTCTTGAAGCTCATTTAATTGAGGGAGCAAGTCATTCACTAACGATGGAACAAGCGGAAATAGTAAATGTTTTAACGCTGCAATTTCTAAGAAAGTGATTTCGTTTTCTATTTCGTTTTAAGTAAATTGTTTCATATCCCCTCCATATGGTTAAGAATGTTATAGAAGCTAGCGATTGATTCACGATATACAGAAAAAAAGCTGCTATCGCAAAGGGCGATAACAGCCAAGTTCTATATTATAAAATTAATTTGTGACGCGTCTTGCTGTAACATAACTTTTGGACCAGTAGCTGGAGGTCATGTCCGATACGGTAACGCCAGTGCTTGTAGCGCTGTGGATAATTTTGTTGTTGCCTGCATAAATAGCGACATGGCTGATCGTCTTGCCATTCGTTTTAAAGAAAACAAGATCGCCCATGCTTAGTGAACCCTTAGGAACCTTCTCGCCAACTGTAGCTTGTGCTACAGATGTGCGTGGAAGAGAAACATCAAGTCCTTTGAACAAAAATTGAGTAAAAGATGAACAGTCAAAAGCGTATGTAACGCCTGCCGGTGCACCGAATTTATATGGAGTGCCGATAAATTCTTTTCCTGTGGAAACAAGATTAATTGTCTCAGGTGTAGCTGCATGTGCCTTTGGAGCAAAAGTTCCGATTGTGAATGCCGATATGACGATAGCGCTGCAAATGCCTGCTTTGGCAATCGATTTCAGTAGGTGTAATTTTCTCATGCTGTCAGGTTGTCCCTCCGCGTTTCGTTTTATGTATTATGACTATAACACATCCGCAAAAGGGCTATTTTCACTCATGAGAACAAAAGGGCAGGTATAATAAGGATTATGAGCGATTATGAGAATTAAATGAAAAAATATT
This sequence comes from Paenibacillus sp. MCAF9, assembly GCF_052114265.1. Lineage (NCBI taxonomy): Bacteria > Bacillati > Bacillota > Bacilli > Caryophanales > Paenibacillaceae > Paenibacillus > Paenibacillus sp. MCAF9. The sequence goes on along the minus strand of NZ_JBFREL010000013.1, from coordinate 64,779 downwards.
AATAATCCGCGTATTCCCGCGAATTAAGGCATATTTATGCCTCTTGCGCTTACTAGAAGCGTATACCATTGCTCTCTCGTCATAAGTTCCGATTGCTTCACCGCATCCTTGCAGGCTGCTATCCGCTTAGGATTAACAGTGCCGATTACAGGCTGAATACGAGCGGGATGCTTCATTAACCAAGCTAGTACGATGGCTTCCGGTGTCGTTTCATTTTCTTCAGCTATTTGTTGTACGAGAGCAGCTGTTTTCAATTCTGACTCCGTTGCGTTCTCGGATACTCTTCCAGAAAATTTCCCCTGTGCCAGTGGCCCCCATGCTTGAATTTGTATATTTTCCATTTGCATCAATTCCATAAGACCTTCAGCAAAGTTGTCTTTTAAACCTGCCTTTTGGTTGACATGCACACCTTGATCGATGAAATCATGACGGAGTAGACTCATCTCCAGCTGATTTACGACAATAGGATCAGGCAGCGAGCGCTGCAGGAAACGAATTTGTCCCGGGCTCATATTGGATACGCCAAAGTTGCGGACCTTGCCGGATAATTTCAGCTTCGTAAAAGCTTCTGCAATTTCATCCGGCTCCATAAGCGGATCAGGGCGATGAAGCAGCAAAACATCCAAGTATTCTGTGCCAAGCCTCTCCAATATGCCATCGACAGACGATAAAATATGCTCTTGCGAGAAATTGAAGCGACCAGGTAAAATGCCATCGGATAGCTGAATGCCTACTTTGGATTGAATAACGAGCTGCTCGCGAAGCTTGGGCTGCTTTTTAAGAATTTGACCGAATACGGATTCTGCTTTGCCTCTTGTGTAAATGTCCGCATGATCATACATCGTAATGCCGATTGATAGCGCGGCTTCTATCGCTTCCTCTGCTTGCTTGATATGATCAGGTGTAATCGGGTCTGCAAGATCCCAGCTTCCGCCAAAACCCATACAGCCTAACACAAGACGGCTGTCGGATATTCCACGACGCTCTAAGGGCATCATTTTCATTCGTAATCAACCTCCAAAATTTATATTCACTCTGTGACGATTTCTATTATACCTTTCTATTTCTGTACATATAAGCACTGAAAAAAAGTTCACTAACTAACCTTAGGGCGTATACGGCATGAAAGCATCACTGTTTCATATGATAGATTGCAAGCGCTTCATATAGATGCTACATTACTAGTATTACATATCATTTGAGTAAGCGGATAAAAAAGCATATTTATTAATAGGAGGAATAGCGTTTGGCACTCATTACTTGCAACTTTTTTTCTGAGGCACTAGGCCTCAGTACATCGATGACCGTTATTTTGCCGCAGCAGACGACATCGCAAATCGGTATGAATAATCGCAGCAGTCAGAAGCTTCATAAAACGTTATATTTACTGCATGGCTTATCTGATGATGATACCATTTGGATGCGCAGAACTTCTATCGAACGTTATGTAGCCGAGCAAGGTTTTGCGGTTGTCATGCCGAATGTGCATCAAAGCTTTTATACGGATATGGCATATGGCAATAAATATTGGACATTTCTAACCGAAGAGCTTCCGGCCGTTGCTCGTTCTTTCTTCCCTCTATCTGATGCCCGTGAAGATAATTTTGTTGCTGGCTTATCGATGGGCGGTTATGGAGCATTCAAATGGGCGTTAAGGCATTCGGATCGTTTTGCCGCAGCTGGCAGCTTATCCGGCGCGCTGGATATGGCGGATATGGTGAAACGGAGCGAAATGACTGATCTGAAGCGTCTGTTCCATCTCATATATGGTGATAAAGAAATTAAAGGCACGGATGATGATTTGCTGCATCTTGTAGCGGGGAGTGCCAAGCTGGATTCGGCGGCTAAGCCTCTGCTCTATCAGTGCTGTGGTACGGAGGATTTTCTATACAATGATAATATCGCCTTCCGTAATGCGAGCGAGCAGGCGAATTATCCTTTAACTTATGTTGAAGGCCCAGGCAATCATGAATGGAGCTATTGGGACACGCATATCCAGCAGTTCTTAGATTGGCTGCCAAAACAAAACGAATAAGAAGGAAGCTATCATGCCGAGAGGCTGGTAGCTTTTTTTTATTCGAAGGGTTGCAAAATGTATCCGCTACCATTATGATTTGGTTAGGATTAATGTATGAGTGTAAGGATGAATAAATATATTAATTCAACTTTTATCAAAGTCTATTTATTCTATTATATTGAAGCGAGGTCGATTCATTTGGCAAACCGTATAACCATTAACGCTGATTTGGCTGCAGGTACGATTAATCGCAATATTTATGGACATTTCTCTGAGCATTTGGGACGTTGTATTTATGAAGGGATATGGGTAGGCGAGGATTCTCCTATTCCGAACACAAACGGGATTCGCAATGATGTAGTCGCAGCGCTTAAGCAGCTGAAAATTCCAGTTCTTCGTTGGCCGGGCGGCTGCTTCGCGGACGAATATCATTGGAAGGATGGCATTGGACCGCGCGAGTCGCGCAAGCGGATGATCAACACCCACTGGGGCGGTGTTGTTGAGAACAATCATTTTGGCACGCATGAGTTTTTGATGCTGTGTGAAATGCTGGAATGCGAGCCTTACATATCAGGAAACGTGGGCAGCGGCACCGTTCAGGAAATGTCGGAGTGGGTAGAGTACATGACATTTGACGGCGTATCGCCAATGGCAGAACTGCGTACAGAAAACGGCAGGGAAAAGCCGTGGAACGTGAAATATTTTGGCGTCGGCAACGAGAACTGGGGCTGCGGCGGCAACATGCGTCCTGAATATTATGCGGATCTGTATCGCAGATATCAAACCTATGTGCGCAATTATGGCGATAACAAAATTCATAAGATCGCTTGTGGTCCAAACGTAGATGATTACCGCTGGATGGACGTTGTCATGCGGGAAGCGCATGGGATGATGGACGCGATATCGCTGCATTATTACACCATTCCGGGTGAGTTTTGGACACAAAAAGGTCCAGCAACAGGTTTCTCCGAGGATGAATGGTACGGTACATTAAAGAAAACCTTTTATATGGACGAGCTGATTACACGTCATTCGGCTATTATGGATCGTTATGATCCGAAGAAGCGAGTTGGCCTTATGGTTGATGAATGGGGTACGTGGTACGATGTGGAGCCGGGTACAAATCCAGGGTTCCTATATCAGCAAAACACGATTCGTGATGCGCTGGTTGCTGGAATTACGCTTCATATTTTCCACGATCATTGTGACCGGGTACAAATGGCTAACATTGCTCAGGTGATCAATGTGCTGCAATCGGTCATTTTGACTGAGGGTGAGAAAATGGTGCTGACGCCAACGTATCACGTTTTTGATATGTATAAGGTGCATCAGGATGCAACGCTTCTTACCACGTCGATTGACAGTCAGGATTATGCGCACAATGACCAGAAGATTCCGCAAGTATCCGTATCTGCTTCGAAGGACGCGAGTGGCCGCATTCATGTAAGCTTGTGTAATTTGGACAATCAGTCCGAAGCGGATGTGGAGATTGATCTTCGCGGCCTAGCAGGCGCAGGGCTTAAGGTTTCGGGTACAGAGCTTACAGCCTCCATTAAGGATGCGCACAACACGTTTGAAAATCCGGAAGCTGTTGCGCCAACCGCATTTCAAGCTTTCACTGTTAATGGATCAAAAATTAGCGCGAAGCTCTCGCCAATGTCGGTAACAGTGCTAGAGCTGATCTCGGAATAGGGATACCACCAGCGATGAGCAGCAAAAATGCGTGCAAAGGCTGTCGTGATGATTACATTGTCACTGACGAGCAGATCGATCGGATTTTGGCGGCGCCGATGTTCCAGTCCGAAATTAGTGTGCCGGATGATGTGTACGAGCAGCGACTACAGCAATGTAGAAACTGCCCCAAGTTTCAATATGGTACAACATGTATCGTATGCGGGTGTTTCGTACGTATTGCCGCCAAATATAAAGAACGTGCTTGTCCGAATCCTGGGGATAGCCGCTGGTCGAAATATGCATAAAAATATATGAATAAGGATCTTAGAGCTGCTCTCTGTCTATATAGAGAGCAGCTCTATTTATTTTTAAAAAGGAACGGCGGAAATTCATAACTTTTAACCTGATATTGCAAATACATTCCAAATTCATCTTTGTACAATAAAACTATCGATTGGATTGCTAAATGGTTATGCACATCTCTCATTACTATTCTATGTATATGGAAGGGACGATTTCATTGAAGAAATGTAAGCGTTTTATGTCGGCTGGTTTAATCATTTTATTGCTTGCTATGGCACTCCCAAGCTTTGCGTTTGCAGCGGATACGCCGGTGTTCGCACTCACCCAGGAGAAATCGGATAAAGATATTAGAATCGTCGTTACTGCGGATAAGCTAACCGATATGTACGCTTATGAGGTGAAGCTGTCATTTGATGCAAAGAAGCTTCGTTTTAAGAGTGCCAGCAGCAGCATTGCAGGATTCTCGATATCGCCGATCGTCGAAGGCAATCAAATTGTGTTTGCTGCGACGAAGATAGGGAACAAAGCAGGCGAGAATGGTAAAAGCGTATTATCCAGCTTTCTATTCGAGCCAATAGGAAATGGAGATACCGAGGTATTGCTCACGGATGCGAAGCTTGTAAAAAGCACCCTCGATTCCAGTACGCTGAAGCCTAATGTGAAGCTTACCGCAAACCTAGGAAATTCAGCGCTGTCATTCAAAGATATTGCGGAACACTGGGCAATCGCATCCATTGAGCGGGCTGTTCAGCTAGGGTTTGTTAATGGTTATACGGACGGAACCTTCAAACCAAATGCACAGGTTACCCGCGCGGAATTTGCAGCGATGCTCGTCCGAGCACTAGATTTGAAGGCTGATCTTGCAGCAGATGTATCGTTTAAAGATGCAGGCAGCATACCAAGCTGGGCTTCCGCTTTTGTTGGTACTGCAGTAAAAGCTGGCATTATAACAGGGTACGAGGACAATACGTTCCGCCCTAGCAAGCCAATTAATCGCGCGGAGATTGCGGTAATGGTCGTTAGAGCGCTCGAATGGAAGGTTGATCAGGCGAAAAAATCGTCGTTTGCAGATCGGAGCCAAATTCCAGCTTGGGCGGAGCCTTCTGTAGCGATGGCTGCTGAAGCGGGCATCATCAAAGGCAGAGGCGAAAATAAGTTTGCACCAAGCGCTAATGCGACTCGGGCTGAAGCCGTTACTCTCTTGCTTGCTTTGATTGACACAAAGCAATGAAAAAAACGATTCTAGTGATTATCGTTTTTTTGTCAGCTACGGTCTTGGGTTTGTTTTTCATATTAAATTCGGATCAAATGAGCGGCAATGCAGGGGATAAGCTGGATGCATCCGCGCTGGAGAGCGTATTAAGTGTGAATCAGGAGGCTGCTTTGCACCGCAAAGCGACTTCAGGAGTGAAGGCGCCTGCCTTTACGCTCAAGGATCTGAACGGAACAACCCACACCGTAGCGGGCGCAGAAGATAAACCGATTGTATTGCAGTTTTGGGCGAGCTGGTGTGAGGCATGCAGTGTTGAAGCTCCCACCTTAAAAAAGCTGCATGAGAGATATGAAGATAAGGTCGATTTCTATGGCGTCAATCTATCATCAGAAGAAAAACAAGCAAGCGCAATTAAAACGTTCATCGAGGAAAATGAATGGCGGTTTACGAATTTACTGGATGCCAATAAACGTGCCTCTTATTTATACGAGCTGCATGCGCTGCCAACCACATTTATTATCGACACGGACGGCACGGTACTGGATACGTTTCATTTGATAGATCCGATGGAGTTTGAGAGCAAGCTGGAAATGTTAACGGAGGGGAGGTGAGCTTGCATCATCTACTAGCAGCTGAATTGAAACGCAAGCTGAGCATGAGCTTGCGATTGCAAGAACTATGATTGAGGAGTGAAGCTTGATGCGGTTCAGTGCAAGGCTGAAATCAATGATTGTTTTTCCGCTCATTTTTTCAATGTATGTAAGCATCTTTCTGCCAGCAGTTCATGTAGAAGCTGCGACTGGAGCAGAGCCGGTTTTTTTCGAGGATCATTTCAATCGTTCCATCATTAATGAAAATTGGACGGTCATCGATGGAATATGGTCAACGGCAAATGGCAAAATGACGGGAGAAAGCGGATCGGGATCTAAAGCTTTGGTTATGCAAACCGAAATACAAGATGGCACCGTGGAGGCAGATATAAGCCTTGCCAGTCGAAACGGTGATGCGGGATTGCTTTTCCGAACGGTTAGCGCAGCGCCAGGGGCGGACAATGTGAAAGGTTATTACGCAGGCATTTCCGCCCAAGGAACGGGCAGCGTATTTCTAGGCCGTATGGACAACAAATGGACTGAGCTGAAGCGAACTTCGATAGCGATTAATCCTAATGTAGTTTATCACTTTAAAGTTAGCGTAGCCGGATCGCAAATTAAGTTTTATGTCGATGATAAGCTGGTGTTGGAACAATCGGATACGACCTATACGAAAGGTCAGGTCGGCGTAAGGCTTTACCAATCCCAGCCGACCTATGACAATCTCAAACTTTCAAATGATAAGGGGGAGCTCGCATTTACGGATTCATTTGATGCCCCAGCGGATGGGCTCACATTGCCGAGTTGGCATGCTGCTCAAGGCGAGTGGAAATTGCAATCGGGCGGGATAACCGTAAACGCTGGCGCAAATCAGGCTTTGCTCGTAAAAGATACGGTGTTCACCGATTTTACAGTGGAGACCGATATTAAGCTGCCGCTAGCTGCGGGTACAGCAGGACTTTTGTTTCGAACTAAGCAAAGCGGTGAGGGAAAGGTGCCCCAAGGTTATTTTGCAGGACTGCGAAATGATGGCAACTTGGTTCTTCGCCGGCTAACGGATAAGTGGACCGATCTGAAAGTCGTTAAGGCGCTGGATACGGTCACTGCGAACAAGTTTTACCAATTGAAGGTCGTAACCTATGGAAATGGCATCAAAATATATGTGGACGATATGCATAATTCCATTTTGGATTACACCGATGACAGTGAACAAAAGTTTACTTCAGGCGGCATTGGGGTATGGGCGGATGAGTCTGAGCCACTGTTTGACAATTTTATTGCAACAGATTATGCCGTACCGGCGGAGTCGTTCCAAGAGCTGGTCAAAAATAAAGATCCGCTTGTACAAACACCGTTTGTGCCGCTTCCGCTTGGATCGGTTAAAGCTGATGGTTGGCTGCTTAAGCAGTTAGAGCTAATGAAGGATGGTGCAACCGGATACGCAGAGGATTTATACGGAGAGCTCAGCACAAATTCGGAGTGGCTGGGTGGAACAGCGCCAGAATCGAACTGGGAACGTCCTATCTATTATGTGAAGGGATTGGTCGCGCTCGCTTATACGCTTGACGATCCGGAGCTGATTGCAAAGTCGCAAAAATGGGTCAATTGGATGTTGAACAGCCAGCGTGATGACGGCTTCTTCGGTCCTGCCAGCGACAATGATTGGTGGCCGCGCATGGTTGCTATTTATGTGCTCAAGGATTATTACGAGGCGACAAATGACAAGAGAGTGATTTCTTTTCTTACGAACTATTTTCATTACCAGCTGAACAATCTAGACCAGCGTCCGCTTAGGGATTGGGGACAAATCCGCAGCGGCGACAATATGAATGTCGTGCTCTGGCTGTACAACCGTACGGGAGATGAGTTTCTGCTGCAGCTCGCTGAGAAGCTGCATAAGCAAGGCGGTGATGAGACTGGCATTTTTACGAACGACCATTTTTTAACAGCCGCTAAGATTAATCCTGACAACTTTTACTCGCAGCATACAGTCAACGTCAATCAATCGATTAAAACCCCCTCTATTTATTATCAACTATCGAACAATGAAGCAGATAAGCTTGCATTTCAAGCAGGCGTAGAGCATCTGAATCAATCACATAATCAAATTACCGGCATGAATTCAGGAACAGAGATGCTCGCAGGGTTAGCTTCAACGCAAGGGGTTGAGCTTTGTGCCATTGTGGAGCGGGTACACAGCAACGCGGTTGCAGCCATGATCACCGGTGATCCCGCAATCGGAGATGCGCTGGAGAAAATTACTTTTAATTCGCTACCGGGTGCAATGAGCAAGGATATTAAAACCCATCAATACTATTCGCTGCCGAATCAAGTGCAAAGCGGCGTAACCGATCATGGCTTTAAGCAAAATTACGGAAATGGCACCGTTCAGTCGCCTTATTCGGGTTATCCTTGCTGTCGTTTCAATATGCATATGGGCTGGCCTTATTTTGTGAAGGACATGTGGGCGGGTACTTCGGATGGCGGGCTTGGCGTTATTGCCTATGGACCGAGCCGCGTATCAGCCAAAATCAATGGAGCGAATGTAACCGTTAAGGAAACGACGAACTATCCGTTCGAGGATCAAATTCGGTTTACGATTGAGGAAGCGTCCAAGAGTGTGCAATTCCCGCTGAAGCTGCGTATTCCGGAATGGACGGACAAAGCGGTTATTACGGTGAACGGACAGCCGCAAGAGGCAGCAGTATCCGGGCAATATTTTACGATTGATCGGCAATGGATAAAAGGCGATACTGTTGTTTTGACGCTGCCAATGGAGCTCAAAACGTCGACTTGGGTCAATAATTCAATTGGCATCGAACGAGGACCGCTCGTATTCTCTCTGAAAATCGATGAGAACTGGGTAGAGCAGTCTAATCCAGCGCCGCAAGTGAAGGCGCCTGGCTTCAAGGAATACAGCATCAATGCGCAGTCGCCTTGGAATTATGGTTTGATGCTTGATCGCGACAACCCAGCAGAATCGATTCAGGTCGTCGTATCCGATATGCCGGATAATCCGTTCATACAGGAGACTACCCCGATAAAGCTAATTGCGAAAGGGAAGAGAATCCCGTCATGGGGCAAAGCAGCTAACGGGGTATCAGCCGCAGAGCCGCCGGTGGGTCCAGTATATTCCGCAGAGCCTACGGAGGAAATTACGCTTGTTCCGTTTGGAGCGGAAAACCTGCGGGTTACTTATTTCCCTGAGGTGACTGAGGAAACGGGCATTCAACCTTATAAATACGAGGCGGAAAACGCCCAGCTGTTCAAAGCGTCGGCTCGCAGCAATAATGTGCATGCATCAGGCTCAAGCTACGTTGGCGGTATCGACTATGCCGACAGCTACGTTAACTTTAATCAGGTTGAGGTTCCAGCAGCAGGGATGTACAAAATGTTTATTTGGTACGCGCAGAATACGGGGAATTATCAGCCAGCTGCTGCGAAAATTATGGTTAATGAAGGCGAAGAGCAGTCCTTGCAGCTCGCAGGGACGATTAATTGGGGCCGATTTATGGCTTCAAGCATCAACGTTGAGCTGAAGGAAGGGATTAACTCAATCAAGTTTATGCGGGGAGCTGGATCTAATCCAGGCTTTTATGAGCTAGACTACATAGCATTGTCAGCAGTTAGTAAAGAAGCTGTTGAGCCTTCGGATCAAGGAACAGTTCTACTGACAGGTGTTGCAAACGTACCGAGCGGTGCTGATCTGAATCTTATCTTAGCGGTTCGAAATGTTACGGACAGCGTATATCAGAGCGTTTATGCGCAGGACGTTACGGTAACCTTTGATCCAAGCAAACTAAGCTTCTCGGGTGCGGCGCCACTACGGGAAGGGCTGAATGTACTTGAACCCAAAGAGCTTGAGCCGGGCAAAATTCGGATATTAGCGTTTGGAGAGGGGGCAGCCCTTTCACCAAACGAAGACTGGTTGAAGCTGACTTTCAAAGCGGGCATAACAGAAGAAACGGCAAATACCTCTATAACGGTATCCGATGTTAAGCTTGCAAATGCAGAAGGGCAGGAGCTGCTGCTGCTTGAAGCGCAGCATCATCTTCAAATACAGGCAGCTCCGGGTGATAAGTCTGCACTGCTGGCGGCATTATCGCATGCGGAAGCTTTGTATGATGGAGCGGAAACAGGAACAGAACCGGGACAATATCCTCCTGCGATGAAGCAGCAGCTGCAATCGGCTATCAACAAAGCGAAGCTGGTTGCTGATGACGAGAAGGCAACGAAAGCTGAAATTGCAGCCGCGATTACGAAGCTGAATGCTGCATTAGAAGACTTCCTTGCCGGTGTCATTAAGCCAAGTAACGGTGACGTGAATCATGATAATAAAATTACAGTTGGCGATTTGGCGATTGTAGCTTATTCGTATGGCAAATCCAGCAGCGATCCGAATTGGCAGCAGTTCCAAAAGGCAGATTTGAATCATGATGGCAAAGTGGATATTGAGGATCTTGCATTACTCGCTCGTTTGATTCTTGGCTAAACGGTACAAGGGGGAAGGCGCATCACTTCCTCCACTAGATTTGGGTATCGATACTATGAATCTTTGGAGGTTCCGTTCATGTTGAATATAAGAAAAACAATGAGTACGCTTGTGGCATTATCTATGATATTTAGTATAGTAGCTTCCGCAATCTCCTATGCACCCCGGGCTGCGGCAGCAGATGCAGGGGGAATGGCAGCTTCGCAGCAGCATGGGCTGATGGCTGAATATTTCACTGCGGGAGGGCCGCCCAATTTTGCTTTTGGAACCTTTAAAGGAGCTGGCTACGATTCAAATTTGGATATTTCCAATTTAGAGCCGGCCATCAAAATGTTTACAGGACAAGAAGATCGCGTCGGCATCAGATGGACGGGTTTCATTCAGCCTAAGCTCTCTGAGGACTACACCTTTTACATTACAGGTGATAATGGCTTCCGCCTTTGGGTTGATAATAAGCTTACGATCGACCACTGGATAGCGGACTGGGACAAAGAGCAAACTTCAAAGCCTGTCACTTTGGTTGCAGGTCAGAAATACAGCATTAAGCTGGAGTTGTTCGAAGACACTGGCGGCTCGAATGTTCACCTGCGCTGGTCTAGCAAGAGCTTAGCGAAGGAGGCAGTTCCAACAGAAGCGTTTTACTTGCCAGACGGTTTCGCGCTTGGAGGTATCGTGTCCGAGGATGGTCTGCAAGTTGAGCTGCCATTCCAAGAATCTTTGAAGCCAATCACTGCTGAATTTGTTAAGCATCTGAAATTGCGTATCGTGACGGGCGATTTGCCTATTCTGTCGGCAGCTTTGAAGGATGGGGACGATAAAGTCGTCACCGTACTGCTGAAAGATCCAATGTACTCTAAGGATGTAGGCAATGTTAAAGTAATCTACGATGGCAAAGGCGGACTGGAAACGGTGGCGGGAGCAGCTGTAGCTAGCTTCGATAAACCTGTCTACAATGGTTCGAAATATCAGATCATGTCCCCTTGGGCGGAGGATGTAGACAAAGAAAACGTACTGCCTGAATACCCAAGACCACAATTAGCGCGTGAAAAATGGATGAATTTGAATGGGGAATGGGAGTTCCAAGCAGCCCAGAAGGGAGAAGCTGTTCCTGTAGGTCAAGTGCTGAAGGAGAAAATTCTTGTTCCGTTTGCAGCAGAAGCAAAGCTTTCGGGCATTAACCGCGTGGAGGATCTCATGTGGTATAAGCGCTCCTTTACCGTTCCAGAGAACTGGAATGGTGATCGAGTGAAACTGAATTTTGGCGCGGTTGACTATTTGGCAACGGTTTATGTGAATGGACAATCGGTAGGCAGCCATAAGGGAGGTTATACCTCATTTAGCTTTGATATTACGGATTATCTTGTGTCGGGGGACAATGAGCTTATCGTGCATGTACTGGACGAGACGGATATGGGAGCAGATCAAGCGGTCGGCAAGCAAACGGTCAAAAAACTCGGCGGAATTTGGTATACCTCCGTATCGGGTATATGGCAAACGGTGTGGCTTGAGCCTGTAGCCGCTGCACATATCGATAAACTCGATATGGCAACAGATATTCAAAACGGCATCTTGAAGCTGAAAGCAGCTGCTATCGGCGTTGAAGGGCAAACGATTGAAGCGGTTGTTTTGGAAAATGGAAAAGTTGTGGGAACCGCAACAGGAGCAGCTGGAGCTGAGATTGCTGTGGCAGTTCCAAATGCACGGCTTTGGTCCCCAGATGATCCTTATCTATATGATTTAAAGGTGTATCTGAAGGATGGAGCACAAACAGTAGACGAGGTTACAAGCTATTTTGGCATGAGAGAGATTACGCTTGGCAAGGTAGACGGTATAACAAGGCCGCTAGTAAATGGAAAATTCGTCTTCCAAATGGGTCCGCTCGATCAAGGATTTTGGCCGGACGGCATTTACACGGCACCTACGGACGAAGCATTGAAATTTGATATTGAGGCGGTTAAACGCGTCGGCATGAATACGATTCGCAAGCATATTAAGGTAGAGCCCGCTCGCTGGTATTATTGGGCTGATAAGCTAGGCGTACTCGTATGGCAGGATATGCCGAGCCTTGAGGATCGTCAAGGAAATAAAGGGTCAGATATTACACAAGCAACGAAGACGCAGTGGTTTAAAGAATACAAAGAGATGGTCGATCAATTGCGCAGCGTTACATCGATCATTGTGTGGACGGTGTTTAATGAAGGCTGGGGACAATTCGATCAAGGAGGCCAACTGACGAAGGATGCTACCAGCTATGTAAAAAGCCTTGATTCGACTAGGCTCGTTAACAGCACAAGCGGCTGGTGGGATGCTGGCGTCGGCGATTTGAATGATATTCATCGCTATCCTGATCCCGGCGCTCCGAATTACAGCGATACAAGGGCAGCTGTGCTTGGCGAATATGGCGGTTTAGGCTTGCATGTCCCAGGGCATGAATGGAGTCCGCTCGTATTCTCCTATCAATTAATGAATAGCAAAGAACAGCTGACTTCTACTTATATCGCTTACATCAATAGGCTGAAACAGCTGAAGGAATCAGGCCTGAGCGCAGCCATATACACACAAATTACAGATGTGGAATATGAAATTAACGGCTTATTGTCTTACGATCGCAAGGTTGAAAAAATGGATTTTGATCGAATTGCGACTGCGCACCGTGAGCTCATAGGCACAGCAACCAAAGGGGATTTGCTCGCTGAAATTGCCAGAGCAGAAGGCATGTTGAATCTCGCGAAAATGGGTGCAGGAGCCGGCGAATATGAGCATTCGACTGCTGACTCCTTTAAAGCTGTCATTGATTCAGCCCGCGAGACAGCTCAGAATGATGCTGCAATGCCTGCGCAAATTCAAACCACCCTTAAATCTCTCCAAAGCGCGCGTGAGCAATTTTTTGTATCGGTAAACGATCCCATTCCGGCGGGTTCTTCCGTTGATCCGTTTAATGAGGCGACGCTAGACAGTGCTTGGTCTGTCTTTAAGGCAGACAACTCTAAATGGTCGCTGACGCGTAAACCAGGATTTTTAAGCTTAGATACTTCACCAGGCGACACGTTCGGAAATTCAAATAACTTGCCGAACATATTTTTAAAGGATGCGCCAGCAGGCGACTTCGTCATTACAACAAAAGTGGAAGCTCCTGTACGCAAAAACTTCCAGCAAGCGGGACTGTTCATTTGGCAAAATGAGGACAATTACGTCAAGCTGGGCCATGTTTGGGATACGGAAGCAACAACTGGCAAAAGCCTCGAAACCGCATATGAGAAAAATGCGGTTTATGTTAAAGCGACAAACATGGTCAGCCATCCAGGTTACGATACGTCCTATTTGCAAATCAAAAAGGTAGGCAATGTCGTTTCTACTTTCTATTGGGATGGCAGCGCATGGAAACCTGCGGCAGACCCGATGACCGTTAATTTAAGCAATTTGAAAATCGGATTCTATGGCCTATCTTCGGGTGATAAAACTTCAATCCAAGCGAATTTTGATTATTTCTCGGTTGGTCCTGCTCAATTGTCGGATAAAACAGCGCTTCAAGCGGCAGTTGTATCTGCTGAAGCCAAACTTAACTCCGCTGTTGCAGGCACAGAACCCGGTCAATATCCGCAGTCAGCCAAAGATGCATTTGCTGCTTCAATCGCAACAGCTAAAGACGTATTGGCTCTTGCAGCTGCAGACCAAGCGGCAGTAGATGCAGCGTTGGCGGCACTCGGCAAATCGGTTGCTGATTTCGCAGCTTCTGTTGTACCTCCTGCTGTGAAAGACGCGACGGCTACGATTGCCGGAGCGGCACTGGTGAAAGCGGGTCAATCCTTCGATGCAACGGTTGGATTGTCAGGCGTAACGGAGGAGAAATATTCAAAGCTGTATGCGCAAATTTTAACAGTTAGCTTCGATGCTGCGAAATTAACGCTGACTGGCGCAACCTCCTTGCAGCAGGATTTCAGCATCCTTGAGCAAAAGGTTATCGAGCCAGGCAAGGTGAGGGTTGTAGCGGCAGGTCAAGGCAAAGGCATTGATGCCAATTCGGAATGGCTGAAGCTGAGCTTCTTGGCAGCTGTTACGGGGAGCACAGGCAATACAGCCATTCAAATTAGCGACTTTACAGTTGCTAATAGCTTGGGAGAAGAGCTTGAAGCAAAATCAGCTTCCCATACGCTGCAAATTAGTGCCGTTGTTGATGTGACGGGCTTAAATCAGGCGATAGCCGCAGCGGAAGCCATTTACGATGGAGCGGTAGTCGGCACACAGCCTGGTCAATATCCTGCAGCAGCAAAATCAGCGTTCGGTGAAGCGATTGCGGCAGCGAAAGCCGTTGCCGTTAACCCGAATGCAAGCGAAGCGCAAGTGAGCGCAGCTATTGCTCAGCTAAGTGCGGCAGTGACGACGTTCCAAGCATCCAAATTGTCAGGCGATATTAATAACGACAATAAGGTATCGATTGGCGACCTCGGCATCGTAGCAGCTGCATATGGCAAAACAAGCGCAGATCCGAATTGGTCGCAATATAAGAAATCCGATCTAAATGCGGATGGCAAAATTGATATTGTGGATATCGCGATGCTTGCAAGATGGATTCTGGGGTAACATTTCGTTAGATTTTGCTTACAATAAAGAAGAGGGTGACCCGAAGCAACGGACTGCTTGGGTTCCCTCTTTTTTTGTCGGTTTTTGTGGGGTTAAGTTATTAATATGGATACTGATAATACTGCTGGCCATACATTTGATTGTAGTAACCTTGATTTGGACTCACTTGACTAGGCTGAAAAGTTTGATTGGATTTAGTGGATTGGTTTTGCTGAATAACTTGATTCGATTGCATTGGAGCTTGCTGCTGGATAGGAGCTTGGTTAGGTTTAAATTGAGCCTGCTGCTGGATAGGAGCTTGATTAGGCTTTTGCATCGTCTTGCTTTGTCCTTGTACCGGATTATAGCTGCAGTTGCTTGGAGGGCCAATAATGACCGTATCTGTTAACGGCGCTAAAGCATTTTCTAATTTTTCTTGATCCAAGCAGTAGGTATACGCAAGGATGTTGGTTGGAGTTAATCTCAAAATATCGGAGCCAAAAATAACTTCTGGGATTGGCGCATCAAAGATGGCTAGCAGATGAGTATTATCGACGGTTGCCATTTCATAGTGCCACCAGCCTTGCGGAATGTTGACGACTTGAGCGGGCTGTACCAAGTAATGAAGGAACTCGTTCGTAAAAGGGTTCATGAGCGCAATTTCTGCTGATCCTGATATGCAATATACGAGTTCGGAGGCATTCTGATGGTAATGAGGCTCAACGACATTGCTTTTGCTAAGATAGATATCAAGAAGCGACGAATTCCCTAACGTATTCAATTGCTTCACTGAAAGCAAGTTGATGTAGTTGTATGGATCTTTTTTGAAAAAGGTACTATTGTTCAAATCATAAGCAAATTCCGTCTGTGGAGACGTATAGTCCATATAAGAAGTCATTTGTAAATCCTGCCCCTCTTCCATTAGCTGGTTAAATGTTTACTGGGATAGGATATGTATTTGCCCATATGATGGTGAAGGTTACTGAAAAAACAAGGCAGACAAGTGCATGTATAACAATGCACTCGTCTGCCTATTCGTTTATTTATAGCTTGGAAGCCAGCTGCCATGCGCTTTGATGAGCTCATCACATAGCGATACAATGTCATCCATAGACAATTCTGCTGAGGTATGCGGATCAAGCATTGCAGCGTGATAAATATGATCCCGCTTCCCAGTAATCGCCGCTTCGATTGTTAATAGCTGCGTGTTGATGTTCGTACGGTTTAATGCTGCAAGCTGTGGCGGAAGGTCGCCTACATAGGTTGGTGTAACGCCATTCGCATCAACGAGGCATGGCACTTCTACGCAAGCTTCCTTCGGCAGATTCGTAATAAGCCCAGTATTCATCACGTTGCCGCCAATTTTGAACGGGTTGTTCGTTTCAATTGCTTCGAGAATGTACGAAGCATATTCATGGCTGCGGCAGTGCTCCAGCTTGCTGTCATTAATAAGTGAATCGCGCATCGATTTCCAGCCTTCAATTTGACTAACGCAGCGGCGCGGATACTCATCGAGAGGAATGTTGAAGCGCTCGATCAGCTCTGGATAGTTCCGTTTGATGAAGTATGGATGGTATTCCGCATTGTGCTCGGAAGATTCGGTGATGTAGTAGCCGAATTTCAGCATGAGCTCGTAACGAACCATATCATGATGTTTCTCCAATTGCTTCTCGGCTGCACGGCGTTTGATTTCCGGGTACAAATCGACTCCGTCTTTGCTTGCTTCTAGCAGCCATGCCATATGGTTAATGCCTGCAATTTTATACTTAACGCCCGTTGTATCCATACCCAAATGATCAAATAAATGCGGTACACAAACTTGTACACTGTGGCATAAGCCAACCGTTTTCACGCCGCCATAGGTGTTCATGACATTCGTGAGCACGGCCATTGGGTTGGTGTAGTTAAGGAACAGCGCATCTGGACAAACCTCGTTAATATCGCGAGCGAAATCCAGCATCACAGGAATCGTGCGCAGATTACGGAAAATGCCGCCAATGCCTACGGTATCGGCAATCGTTTGGCGCAAGCCGTATTTTTTTGGAATCTCGAAATCGGTAATCGTACAAGGATCATAGCCGCCTACTTGAATGGCATTTACGATGTATTTGGCACCGCGAAGCGCTTCTTTTCGGTCGGTATAAGCTTTAATCTCGCAAGTGCTTTCACTTGTTTTTTTAATATTAAGCAGCATTTGCTCGGAATCGAGAAGACGCTCCGCATCAATGTCAAATAAAGCGATTTCAAAACCTTGCAGTGCAGGTGTCTGCATGACATCTCCAAGAATGTTTTTGGCAAAAACACTGCTTCCTGCTCCGATAAAAGTAATTTTAGACATTAGACAATAGCCTCCTATTGGATGATTGCTGACTCCTTTAGTATAAGGAGAACAACTGCAAATGAATATGGAAGGAACGAAGCATTATATGGAGAAATGTTGCATCATTTAGTATGCTTAGAGAAGTCAGCTTATTGGAGGTGCATGGATGGAAACGCATCATCGTATAACCATGAGTATTAATACAGCTCCGCTGAAAGGCGAAATGTCGGTCTTGTTCAGCGGAATCGGCGAACCGGTCGCTGGCCATTTTATAGGACCGGCTGTTCATGATTATTATTTAATTCACATTGTACTGGATGGAGAAGGCACATTTGAAACGCTGGGGAAGACGTACTCTTGCAGCGCGGGGGATGCCTTCATCATTTTTCCGGATATTTTGGTCAAATACGAGGCAAGCCTGCACAATCCTTGGAAATATACATGGGTAGCCTTTTCGGGAGATATTGTGGAAGCTTCTCTTCGTTCGATTGGAATCACGCCAGACCTTGCTGTTATACGTGGATTCTCACTGCCGACGATTTATCGGATGTTTCGGAAAATACGCAAAGGTATGGAGAAAACGAATGCCCCAGCGCTTGGCAATATGGAGGCTTCGGGTTGGCTGAGATTAATATTGCATGAGCTTGGACGAATGAACCTTACGAGAATAACCGAAGAGATCGTACCAGAATCTCGTTCTTACCGCCAAATCGATCAGGCAATTCGCCTCATATCGCTCCAATATGGACAGCAGCTCTCTATAGAAGGAATCGCTCAAACACTCGGCTATCATCGCGCGCATTTAACGAGGCTGTTCAAGGATGCGACGGGGCTGCCCCCCATGCAATATTTACAAAAGGTACGCATGAAGAAAGCAGAGGAGCTGCTTGAAGGCGAGCTTACGATCGCCCAGATTGCCTCATCTGTTGGATTTAATGACCCGCTCTTTTTTACGAAGCAATTTCACAAATGGAGCGGACAATCCCCTACGGAATTTCGCAAGAGCTTGAATAAGCAATAGAACGATAAACGAGCGGATAATAGATAGGTGGGTATTCGAAAGCAGAGGATAATTTTTCCATAAATGCAACCAAAGTAATCATTAAAGAGTCTATGATGATGAGGATGAAGAGGAGGGATTTTTGGTGAGGTTCAAGATTTGGTTTGTTTTGCTAGCAGCAGTTTGCATTTTTAGTGCTTGCGAGAAGGAAGAGATTAATGGAACAACGAATAGCAGTGGGAAAGTGGTCTCTAGCGAGTCTGAGGAGATGCAATCTTCCAATCAACAAAAACACTTATCAGATGATATGAACGAAGTTATTTCAAATTATATTATTCAAAAATACGATTCCGTCTCCTCACAAACGGAAAAACAGTTTGAGGTGCATGAGGTTTATGGCACAAGCGAATCATCGGGTATTATTACTGTGTATATGTATTCTTATTTTGGCGGATTTAATAAATTTTCGGGTCTGGAAAATCAAGCGGGGCATTCCTTGCCTGCGGTTATTCGTTTGAAAAAAAAAGCAGCGGGATATGTTGTAACCGAATACACTGAACCGAAAGACGGCAGTCTTTATCAATCTTCGTTGAAAAAGATGTTTCCCAAAAAGTATTTGGATATGCTGCATAATAAAAGCGGCAATTTAGAAGATTTACAAAAAGAAATGGACAATAAAGTGCAGCAATGGTTGGTCGAATAGTATTGCCAATTACCCGTCCTAACGGGTTTATTTTAAAATAAAGATCAACAATCTATCAGTTACTTTAAGTATAGTATGTATATCTCATATAATATAGTGACCTTTTTTTCACTACTTACATAATGATACAAACTTCTCTAGAATAGAGATGCGAGCGTGATTAAGGCAGCATTTCGATTGCTATTTTACAATTCATAAGGAGATGAGTAGAGATGCAATTTCGTCATTTAGGGAAAAGTGGATTGAAGGTTAGCGAGATCAGTCTGGGAAGCTGGTTGACATACGGCGGTTATGTAGAACGTGAAAATGCGGTGAAAGCGATTCAAACAGCCTATGGGCTTGGCATTAATTTTTTTGATACAGCGAATGTATATGAGAGAGGGGAAGCAGAGAAGCTGATGGGAGAAGCGCTTCGTGCTTTTCCACGGGAATCCTATGTGCTTGCAACCAAAGTGTTTGGACAGATGGGTGATGGTCCAAATGATCGGGGATTATCCCGCAAGCATATTATGGAGCAGTGCAATGCCAGCCTGAAACGGCTTGGAGCAGATTATGTGGATCTATATTACTGCCACCGCCATGATCCAAGCACGCCAATGGAAGAGACGCTTCGTGCGCTTGATGATCTGGTACGCCAAGGCAAAGTGCTTTATGTTGGCGTTAGCGAATGGACAACAGCGCAAATGGTGGAAGCGCATGCAATTGCTGATCGTTACTTGCTCGACCGAATCGTAGTCAACCAACCGATTTATAATATGTTCAACCGTTATATCGAGAAGGAAGTCATTCCATACGGAGAGCGCGGGGGTATTGGACAAGTCGTGTTCTCGCCGCTCGCTCAAGGTCTGCTGACGGGCAAATACAGTTCCGTGAATGATGTGCCTGCGGACAGCCGTGCAGCGAAGCTTGATGGCATGCGCAAAGGTGTGACGGAAGAGAAAATCAACAAAGTGCGCGAGCTGAGCGTGGTGGCAGCAGAACTGGAATTAACGGTTGGTCAGCTGGCGCTTGCTTGGATTTTGCGCCAGCCGAATGTATCTAGTGCACTCGTTGGAGCTAGCAATCCTGCACAGGTGGAAGAGAACGTGAAGGCATCGGGTGTCGTGCTAAGCGCTGATATTACGGAGCGGATTGAACAAATATTAGGAGCATAAGAAGGAGTGAATGAAGTGCCGAAAGTAGTTGTTACAGGCGGCAGCGGCATGCTGGGGAAATGGGTAGTTAAGCATTTTGTTGAGCAGGGATACGAGGTTGTGAATGCGGATGTGAAACATCCAGCCGAACCGCTATGCCGCACCGTAATCGTTGATTTGAACCATTTGGGTGAAGTGTACGGCGTATTGGCCGGGGCGGATGCCGTTGTGCATTTGGCTGCCATTCCAGTTGCGTACTCGCATCCGAATGAGGTTACCTTTCACAACAATGTGATGTCTACCTACAACATATTGGAAGCTGCAGCGGGTCTTGGCATCCGCAAGGCAGTTATTGCTTCGAGCGAATCCTCTTATGGCCTCGTATTTGCCAAAGAGAAGTTCGGGCCTAAGTACGTTCCCGTCGATGAAGAGCATCCGCAGCTTCCTGAGGACAGCTATGGCTTGTCCAAAATCGTAAATGAACAAACAGCGGATATGATAAACCGTAGAACAGGCATGCAGGTTGTTTCATTCCGCCTAGGCAATGTTATTGCACCAGAAGCGTATGAGCGATTCGAATCATTTATTCATGATCCCGAGCAGCGCGAGCGTATTCTATGGAGCTACATTGATACGAGAGATGCGGCGGAAGCTTGTCAGCTCGCTATTGAAGCAGAGGGGCTCGGAAGCGTGGCGCTTAATCTTGCAGCGGATGATAGCAGCATGGCGCTGCCAAGCCGTGCGCTTATGGCCGCTCGTTTTCCGGAGGTCAATGATTTCCGCAAGCCGCTGGAGGGGCACGAAACATTGCTCTGCAATGAAAAGGCTAAACGTCTGCTGAGCTGGAAGCCAAAACATCAATGGCGCGATTACGTCAACGGATAAAGGGAAAGTCGAGTCGGAGAAAAAAATTATACGGTGAACGTTATTTTAGGACTGTTTTGGGGTAAACATGCTTATAAGCGAAAGGAGCTGATGAAGCATGTTAGATAATGAAAACAAGCCGCAGGAGGTTCCTGAGACAAATCCAGGAAATGAGCCGGAAATTATCCCCCCGGATTCGCCGGTCATTAAGCCCGACCAGCCTATTCCGGAAATTGAGCCGCAGACGATCCCGGAAATTAAACCGGAGGTTGAACCTGAGATCAAGCCGGACATTCCGCCTGAGGTTCCACCAAAGCAATACTAGAGTTAACGTTCATATGCAATCAACAATTAAGGCCGGATTTCTCCGTAAAAGGAGGAGCTCCCGGCCTTTTTTTGTTTGTATAATTGTCCAAACACCACAAGTTATGGCTCCATATACTGCTTAGAGAATAGGTTATGGAGGTGTGAAGCAATGATTACGATTAGTTTATGCATGGTTTCCTCTAGGCACTTTTTTACAAGCTTAGCTAGAGTGAAGTGATTTCCTTCACGGATCGACGAATAATCAGCTCCGCCGGCAAAACGATTTTTTTCCATGGCAGCGCGGCTTCACGCTCTTGTATGCGGTCAACTAGCATTTGCATGCCCATGTAGCCGAACTGATAAGCCTGCTGAGCGGCTACGGTAAGGAATGGTTCTACTTCTGAATAAGGTCCCAGATCGTCAAAGCAAACGATGGACATATTGTCAGGAACGCTCATTCCGCGTTCACGGAACAGTCGTAAAATTTCTACAGCAAGCACATTGTTGCCCGCAACGATAGCCGTTGGAGGAGGGGAGAGCTGATCGAACCACTGCCCCATTTCGGTCAAATCGTTTAAAGGACCAAAGCTGGTCTCAAATACATATTTCTCGTTATAGTCCAGGTCATTGAGCTTCATGCCGTCTTGATAGCCTTGCAGCCTTAATCTCGCACTGGAGATGGAGGAAGAACCATTCACCATCGCTATTGTGCGATGCCCTTGTGAGGCTAGATGCTCAACAAGCCTTCTTGCACCATCTCTGCTGTCACCAAGCACGATATCGCAATCAATGCCCGGCACCTCACGGTCAAGCAGCACAAATGGCACATTATGCTTGCGCAGCGAATTCAAATGAGGAAGAGAGGGATCGCCAGCAGGAGCGACAAGAACGCCGTCAACGCGAGTCGTCAAGATGGTCGTCACATAATCGGCTTCTTTTTCCAGATTTTCGTCGCTGTTTCCAAACAGCAGACGATAACCCGAACGTTTGGCAGCATCTTCTGCGCCGCGTGCGAGCGTCGTATAGAAAGGGTTCATAATATCAGTTATGAGCAGGAATAGCAGCTTCGTTTGCTGGAGTACGAGGCTTCGCGCCGTTTGATTCGGAACATAACCCAGCTCCTCCATAACACGAGTTACCTTCGTTCTCGTTTTTTCGCTTATTTTACCAGTGTTATTGATAACTCTGGAGACGGTCATAGCGGAGACGCCTGCCTTAGCGGCTACATCATATATTGTTACCATTTCGTAATCCCCTTATGGATAAATCGTAGATTCTATCATACAAAAAAGTAGTCATTGACAGCAAGCCTTATTGTTGTTATTTTAATGTTATCGGTAACATTATTATAACATAATGGAGGTTTTAATATGACAGATACTAGCTTTCGTTTTCAATCAGGGTTTCCAAAGATAGGTATTCGACCAACAATTGACGGAAGAAGAAAAGGCGTTCGCGAATCGTTGGAAGAACAAACCATGAACATGGCAATCGCGACTGCTAAGCTTTTATCGGACAATTTGCGTTATCCAAACGGTGAACCGGTCGAATGTGTCATCGCTGACAGCTGTATTGGCGGAGTAGCTGAAGCAGCAGCCTGTGCGCAAAAATTTGCAACCTCTGGCGTAGGGGTATCGATAACGGTAACGCCTTGCTGGTGCTACGGCACGGAAACGATGGATATGGATGCAAGCATTCCAAAGGCGGTATGGGGCTTTAATGGGACAGAACGCCCAGGCGCGGTGTATCTGGCAGCTGTACTATCGGGTTACGCGCAAAAAGGGCTTCCAGCCTTTGGCATCTATGGTGAGCATGTTCAAGATTCTGGCGATACTTCCGTTCCGTTTGATGTGAAAGACAAACTGATTGGATTTGCGAAAGCAGGCCTGGCTGTTGCTTATATGCGCGGTAAATCGTATTTGTCGATGGGCTCAGTATCTATGGGTATCGCCGGTTCAATCGTAAATGACGCTTTCTTCCAAGAATATCTTGGCATGCGTACCGAGTACATCGATATGACTGAATTTGTACGCCGTATGGAAGAGAACATATATGATACAGCGGAGTTCGAGAAAGCGCTTACCTGGGTGAAGGAGAACTGTATCGAAGGAGCAGATAACAATGCTGCGGATATCCAGACGTCAAGAGAGCGTAAAGATGAGGACTGGGAAACAGTTGTGAAAATGACGCAGATCGCCCGTGATCTGATGATTGGCAACCCTGAGCTTGCCAAACTTGGCTTCGGCGAGGAAGCTGGCGGCCATAACGCGATCGTCGCTGGATTCCAAGGGCAGCGGCAGTGGACGGATCATTTTCCAAACGGTGATTTCATGGAATCCATACTTAATTCATCATTTGATTGGAACGGCATAAGGGCGCCTTATATGGTAGCTACGGAAAATGACAGCTTGAATGGCGTGGTTATGCTCTTCGGATATTTGCTTACGAATACCGCTCAAATTTTTGCCGATGTCCGTACGTATTGGAGCCCAGAATCTGTGGAGCGAGTCACGGGACACAAGCTGGCGGGTGCAGCTGAGAACGGTTTGCTCCATCTGATCAACTCCGGTTCAGCAACGCTTGACGGAACAGGAGAGCAGACGAAGGATGGCGAACCGGTCATGAAGCCGTTCTGGGAAATATCGGAGGAAGAAGCGCAAAAATGTTTGGATGCTACGTCATGGCGGCCAGCTTCGGTCGAATATTTCCGCGGAGGCGGTTACTCCTCTGATTTCTTAACGCGCGGCGGCATGCCGATGACAATGTCTCGCATTAATTTGGTGAAGGGCATTGGCCCTGTATTACAAATCGCGGAAGGTTATTCGGTAGAATTGCCGCAGGATGTCCATGACACACTCGACAAACGTACCGATTCGACGTGGCCGACAACATGGTTTGCACCAATCTTGACGGGTGAAGGGGCTTTCGGTTCCGTTTATGAGGTAATGGATAATTGGGGTGCAAATCACGGCTCTATCAGCTATGGACACATCGGCGCTGATTTAATTACGCTCGCTTCGATGCTGCGGATTCCGGTTAATATGCATAACGTTTCGAGAGAACGTGTATTCCGCCCAAGAGCATGGGGATTGTTCGGTACGGCGAATCCAGAGAATGCCGATTACCTAGCTTGTCAAAATTTCGGGCCTATCTACAAATAAATCGGAGGTTTTAAAATGAGCAGCACGGACATTCGCAACGAGCTATGCAAATACGCTCGCAAAACAGTAACGAACAAGCTGGTTGTAGGGCCAGGCGGCAATATTAGCGCGAAGTTTGAAGGCAAAATGTATCTTTCGCCAAGTGGATTTGCTCTTGATGAGGTTGAGCCGCATCAATGGGTCGAGGTAGATATTGAGACTGGGGAAATAACAGATATCGGTCTTCGTCCATCCTCTGAGGTGCTGATGCATCTATATGCCTATCGTGCTAATCCGCATATTGGAGCAATCGTCCATACGCATCCGCCATATTGCATTGCATTCACGTTAGTTGAGCAGGAGCTTCCAATTATGTTTCCAGATCAAGCAGCGCTCGTTGGCAAGACGGTGTACGTTCCCTATGTGCTTCCGACGACGGATAAGCTGGCTGATGCATACGTAGCAAAAGTAAATGAAGCAAGCTCAGTACTGCTTGGCAACCATGGCTTAGTAACGTCTGGTCGCAATTTACGCGAGGCTTACTATCGTACGGAGGTAGTTGAGGAAAGCACAAAAATTTATTTGATTGCCAAGGCGATTCGTGAGCCGAAGGTGCTGACGACAGAAGAGTTTGAAGAGATCGCATCGCTGGAGAGCGAAGCTTACCGCATCGAACTACTGCAAAAGATGAAGTGAATCGATGCCCATTTGTGAAGCGACAGCTTTAGTTAAAGGAGGCTTTAAGCATGACGAAGCTTGCGACTGTGCTCGCGTTTGATTTGGGCGCAAGCAGCGGCAGGGCGTTAATCGGCGAGCTGCTGCTTGATAAGGCAAGCGGTCAGCGCTCGCTGAAGGTGACGGAAATTCATCGGTTTCCGAATCAGCCGGTGGCTGTACACGGTCATTTGCACTGGGATATTTTGCGCCTGCTGCAGGAGCTGAAGTTTGCCATTCGCAAAGCCTTTCAAGAAGGCTACGCTCCGCAAACGTTCGGCATAGATACATGGGGCGTAGACTTTGGACTGCTCGATGATAATGGCGAGCTGCTTGGCAATCCATATCATTACCGTGATTCGCAAACAGATGGAATAATAGAAGAACTGCTCGAACGGTTTGGCAAAGACCGATTATATGAGCAGGGCGGCTTGCAGTTTATGCCCTTCAATACAATAAACCAGCTGTATGCGATGAAGAAAGCGGCATCGCCGAAGCTTGCGGCAGCTAGAACGCTGCTGCTTACGCCTGATTTGCTTGCTTATTTCTTAACAGGCGTGAAGGTGTGCGAGTTTACGATGGCGACGACTACGCAGCTATACAAGCCTAAGGAACAGCAATGGAATATAGAGTTAATGGATGAGCTGGGCATTCCGAATCGGTTGTTTCTTGATCCGATTCATCCGGGTACGAAAATTGGGCAATTAACGGCAGAGGTTTGCGCCGAGCTGGATGTCCCTCCGATTACAGCCGTTGCTGTTGGAACGCATGATACCGAATCTGCGGTTGCGGCTGTTCCTGCGGATGGTGAATCGGGCTTCGCTTATCTAGTTTGCGGAACATGGTCGCTGCTTGGGACCGAGCTTGCAGGTCCAAACGTCTCAAGAGAAGCGCAAGATCTTGATTTCTCTAATGAAGGAGGCGCTCAGGGAACCTATCAGCTACTCAAAAACATTATGGGACTTTGGATATTGCAAGAGTGCAAGCGGGAATGGGAAGAGCAGGGGAACGATTGGACGTTTGCCGAAATCGTTGCGCAAGCCGAAGCGGCTGAGCCTTTCCGCAGCTTTATCCATCCCGACGATCCGATGTTTTTTGCACCTTCCGGCATGATCGGGCGCATACAAGCTTATTGCGAACAAACGTCCCAGAAGGTTCCGCAGTCTATAGGAGAAATTACACGCTGCATTTTGGAGAGCTTGGCATTAAGGTATCGGCAGGCGCTGGCTCAAATGGAAGAATTGACGAAGCAGCATTTTGATGGCTTGCATATGGTTGGCGGTGGCATTCAGAATAGGCTGCTTTGCCGTTTAACGGCTAATGCGATTGCCCGTCCGGTTTGGACGGGACCAGTAGAAGCAAGTGCGATTGGCAATATGCTCATGCAGCTCGTCGCGCTAGGCGAATGCGGCAATCTTCAAGAAGCAAGGAAGCTTGTAGCTGCATCGTTTAAGGTAGAGGAATTTGCTCCTGAGCAGCAGAATGAGTGGGATTATGCGTTCGAAGCTTATGAGCGTGTTGCTAGAGTTAAATAACTCATATGATTATATCTATACCGGGAGGAGGAGGTTAGCATGCTGATTGGGATATCGAAACTGATTTCTCCAGAGCTGCTGAAGGTGCTCAGCGAAATGGGACATAGCGACGAAATCGTGATTGCCGACGGCAATTTTCCCGCGGCAAGTCATGCCAAGCGGCTCATTCGTGCGGATGGGCATGATGTGCCAGCGCTGCTTGACGCTATTTTGCAGCTGTTCCCTTTAGATCAATATGTTGAGAAGCCAGCAGCACTTATGCAGGTAGTTCCGGGTGATACGGTTGAAACCCCAATTTGGGAGCAATACCGCTTGATTATCGAGCAGCGTACCGGTCTATCGGAGCCATTTGAGCAGGTCGAACGTTTTGCATTTTACGAGCGTGCGAAGCAGGCTTATGCGGTAATCGCTACAGGCGAGAGTGCGCTTTATGCCAATCTTATTTTGAAAAAGGGCGTTATTTAAGAATAGCCGACTAATTATGCATCATATTATGGCTTCATATTTGGAGGCTGCCTTCACGGTTAATTACCGAGGGCAGCCTCTTTCTATCTCTACAACTAGACAGCAAGCCAGCCATCTACTATGATTTGTATATGAAACCGCTCTCATAAAAATATCCTATTTTGTCGGCAGGAGGAAAATAGGTTGCGCAAATCGATAATTGTTAGCTTGTTTGCAGTGTGCTTGGTCATCTTGTTTTTTACGCTGACCTCCATGGTTAAAGTGTTCTCCTCCGAATTGATTGAGCCGGCATTGACGGCAGAGCAGCACAATAGCTACCGCCTTGTCCTCATAACGAGGGAGCTGGATACCCCTTTTTGGGCGAAGGTGGAACGAGGCGCTAAAGCTGCAGCAGAGCAAAATGGTGCAAGTCTTGAGGTATGGGGGACATATGGCACAAATCGGGATGATTTTCTGAAAAATATTGAGGTTGCGATTGCTTCTAAAGTAGATGGAATCATCGTGCAGGGCCTTGATACAGACGAATTTAAAAGTTTAACAAAGGTGAAGGCGGCAAGTAGAGGTATCCCCGTCATAACCGTAGCGAATGATGTGCCGATGAACGAGAGTTTGCGCAGAACGTATGTAGGCTCGGATCATTTGGAAGCAGGGAGCATGATCGCGCGGCAGATGGTGTCGGATATGGGCTTTGTGGGCAAAGTGGTTTTGATGGTGTCGGATCGTCAGGAATACTTCCAAAGAACGCGCTTAACGGGCATATTGAATGTACTGAACGCCTACCCGAAGATTATAACCAAGATTGTAGCTGCAGGAGATTCCCGTGAGGATGTGGCGGCGGCAACAAATGAACTGCTTAATGAGGAACCAGATGCGGATGCGTTCATCGCTGTTTCAGCGAATCATGCGGGTTCGATTATTCAGGAAATCAGCAAGCGCATGCGAGTGGACAACTTTTTTATCTATTCTTTCGACGATTCGCCAGAGACGTTAACTCTGATGCAGCAAGGAAAAATAGACGCCTTAATCGCGCAATCCCCTGAGGCGATGGGCGAGGAAAGCGTCGCTCTCATGATCAAATGGCTGACAGGCGAGCAGGTTCCGCTAAACCCTGACGGTTATTTTACAGATATTCGGGTCATGCGGGCGGAGGATGCCAAATGAACAGCATTCAGCGTAAAATATTGACGATGTCGTTAATTGTGCTGTTTATAATGGTTACGATTTGGATGGTGCTCACCTACTATAATCAGAAGACGCAGGAGCAATACAATGATATTTTGCAGCGTTATTTGCGCATGAATGAGGTGACTGATCGCAGTCATCAGACGATTACGGCTTTAAATGATTATTTGCAGAAGCCAACAGCACTCAAGCAGCAAACGCTGAACCAAAGCAAGGAAAACATAATGATGGCAAAGCAGCAAACGATAAGCCTTCGAAATAAGGATAATACGTTTACGCTGACGAGCTTTATCAATATGATTGATAGCTTGGTGGCTTCGGCGGATTTGTCAGTCATGTTTTTGGAGCAAGGCAATGGGGAGCAATCAGCTGAGAAATTTGAGGAAGCGACCCGCATCGACAAATACATAGCAGAGACCACAGTAACGCTCATCGACAAGGAAGTACGGACGTACGATGCTTTTTACCGCGGCATTATCGAACAAAGCGCGGAGCTGAAGCGGCTTGGCATATGGCTGCTTTCTCTGATCACGATTATGCTGCTGCTGTTTACTTATTGGTTTTCGCTTAGCATTACAAGGCCTATCCAGAAGTTGACGATAGCTGCAAAAGAATTATCGCGCGGCAGATTCGATAAGCCTATAGCAGTACACTCCAATGATGAAATTTCATTCCTCGCCAAAACCTTTGATCGCATGCGGATCAATATTAACAATCTCATCTCCGAGATTCAGCAGAAGGCACAGCTCGAAAGCGAGCTTCAGCAGAATAAGCTGCTCCTGAAGGAAAGCCAGCTTATTAGCCTTCAAAGCCAGATTAACCCTCACTTCTTATTCAACACCTTAGATATTTTATCCAAAAAAGCCTACCTAGACGGCTCGGAGGAAACGAGCGATCTGATTGCCAACGTAGCAGGCTTGCTTCGTTATAATTTGCGGCGGCTGGACCGGGCAGTCACGCTTGAGGAAGAGCTGTCTGTCATATTGAAATACATCGAAATTCAAAGCGCGCGTTTTACAGATCGGCTTAGATTTGTACTAGAGGTGGATGAGAGCTGCCTGCAGCTGCTGCTGCCCTGCTTAACGCTTCAGCCCATTATCGAAAATGCAGTCATCCATGCGGTTGAGCCGCTTGAGGATGGAGGCACGATTTCACTTC
This sequence comes from Paenibacillus sp. MCAF9, assembly GCF_052114265.1. Lineage (NCBI taxonomy): Bacteria > Bacillati > Bacillota > Bacilli > Caryophanales > Paenibacillaceae > Paenibacillus > Paenibacillus sp. MCAF9. The sequence continues at coordinate 35,410 of NZ_JBFREL010000013.1, read as the reverse complement.
GCATCTATGAGAAGGATAATCTTGTTCTCATTGAAATTGAGGATGACGGCACAGGCATGACGGCGGAGAAGGCCAATCATATTTTGACAGAAGGCGGAAATGCGGATGGCGTAGGCCATTCGACGGGCATCGGCTTCAGCAACGTAGTGAAACGGCTGCGGTTGTTTGTCGGTGACGACGACGTTATAGAAATTAGAAGTGCGCCGCAAGAGGGCACGAAGGTAACGATAAAAATGCCAATCTTAGGGAGTGTAGCTGAGCATGTTGAAATTGTTAATCGTTGACGATGAGCAAGTAGAACGGGAAGGCTTGCAGGCTATTTTGCAAAAAGGTTTTCCTTCTTGTCAATTTATGCAAGCAAAAAATGGAGCTAGAGCCATTGAGACGGCAAGCGAGTGGCAGCCTGATCTTATATTGATGGATATCAAAATGCCCGGCGTTAACGGCATCGAAGCCATCGAGAGAATCTCGGTGTTTCTGCCTTCGGCCAAATTTATTATGGTCACCGCATACGACACGTTTGACTATGCAAGGCAGGCTATTAAGCTTGGGGTTAAGGATTATTTGCTAAAGCCAAGCAAGGCAAGTGAAATTACAACAACCATTGGCAAGGTCATAGAGGAGATTATGCGTGAAAAAAGCGAGCTTGCGCTCAGGCAATACGAGGAGGAAGCGCTGAGGAAAGTGATGCCTATTGTCGAATCAGATGTCGTGACACAGCTGCTCTTCGATCATGTGCATGATGTCCATATCGACGATATGCTGAGGCTGCTTGGCAGAGAGCGGACAAGCGAGGCATTTGTTATGCTCGTCATGCTGCCCATCCATTCAACGTCAGAAGTTCTGTATGGCGAGATTAAAGCGAAGGTGAGACAAGCTGCAAGCGGCTGGGTAGGCGCGATGTCTGCGCGGCAAATTCCAATCGTCATTTTTCGAGATGCCAGTAAAACCTATCGAGCTCAAGCAGCTTCGCTTGTCCAGCAGTTTTTACTGCTGCGGCAGCGCGAAGTTGGCGGAGATTTATTTGTTGGAATCGGAGATTCCTATAAGGGATTAGAAAACGTGAAGTTGTCATATCAAGAGGCTTTGCTTGCAACGGCCAATGCCTCGCTGCCGGTGAAACATCAATTTTATGGTGAAATTGAATCGCGCAGTCCCTTTGCGGGCGGGTATCAAGATAAACAGACGGAAAAACAATTCGTCGATCACATTCGATTAGGGAAATGGGATATTGTACGCAAGATGGTGATGGAGCTAATCGTCGTCCATGATCAGCATCATGCTTCCTTGGAGCAATCTGCCCAATGGGTGCTGGAACGATTGTGGATTATAGCCCGTGTCGCAGAGGAGATGGGGATCGAAGTGGAGAAGCCGTTATTTTCGTTCCAAGTGACGCAGTATCAGCAGCTGCGTACAGAAACGGAAAGCTTGCTTACTAAGCTAATCGAAGGTATCGTCACTCATCAGAGCAGAGTACAGCCCGATGCGGCTTTGCAAATGAAGCAGTATATCATTGAGCATTCAGAGAAGGATATATCGCTGGAGCTGATGGCGCAGCGATTTGGCCTTAGCCCTTTTTATATGAGCAAAATGTTCAAGGATCAGGAAGGCATGAATTATATCGATTTTTTAACCGAATGCAGAATTGAAAAGGGCAAGAAGCTGATGGCTGATCCCGATCGAAGCTTAAAGGAAATTACTTATGAGATTGGCTATAACGATCCTAATTATTTCAGCAAGGTGTTCAAAAAGGTATGCGGAGTATCGCCGACCGATTACCGTAGAGCCATCCTTGGCAAAAGAGCCTAAGCAGGGCTGTTCGCCTTAAAAAAATGCAGACGATAGCAAAAGAGTACTGGAAGATGGCGGCTCTCTGCTTCCAGCGCGATGTTATATTAGAAATGTAAGCATTTACATTTTTTTATAAAAGGGAGCGAAGAAAATGGGGAAACGGTTTACAAGAGGCGGGGTTGTATCGCTTGTACTAGCTCTAATCATCGTAATTTCGGCATGCTCTAGCGGCAATGGAAACAATGGGAACGCGGGGTCTAAGTCAACCGATAAAGAAGCAGCAACAAAAACGAACAACGTAAAGTCAGGCGACGACAAAATTGTAATCGGCCTTTCACTCGATACGCTGCAAGAGGAACGCTGGCAGCGCGACCGTGATTTGTTCATCGCAGCAGCCGAGGCGCTTGGCGCAAAGGTAGAGGTGCAAGCAGCAAACAGCGATGACGCGAAGCAAATTTCTCAGGCAGAAAACTTAATAAGCCAAGGTGTAGATGTGCTGGTCGTCGTCCCTCATAATGCAGAAGCAACGGCAGCGATTGTAGAAAAGGCTCATGCGGCCGGTATTAAAGTGCTTGCTTATGATCGTTTAATCAAAAACTCTGATTTGGATCTATACATCTCCTTCGATAATGAAAAGGTAGGCGAAATGCAGGCTGAGGCGATTATTAAATTGGCTCCAAAAGGGAAATTCGTATACATCGGCGGTGCCGAGACGGATAATAACGCCCATTTATTTAAAAAAGGCGCATTTAATATTTTGCAGCCGCTCATCGACAGCGGTGACATCCAAATCGTATTCGATCAATGGACGAAGGATTGGAACCCAGCTAACGCGCTGGCTAATATGGAGAACGCATTAACTGCTAATGATAACAAAATCGATGCTGTAGTCGCAGCGAATGATGGTACAGCAGGCGGTGTTATTCAAGCGCTTGCAGCGCAAGGGCTTGATGGAAAAATACCTGTTTCTGGCCAAGATGCCGAGCTTGCGGCAGCACAGCGCATCGTTGAAGGAACACAAACGATGACGGTATACAAACCAATTAAGGATTTGGCTGAGAAAGCGGCCGACCTTGCAGTGAAGATGGCCAAAGGCGAGGATGTAGGCGCTGATAAAACAGTTAACAATGGTAAAATCGATGTGCCGTCCGTGCTGCTTAATCCGGTAGCTGTAGACAAAACGAACATGGATGCTACCGTCATTGCAGACGGCTTCCATTCCAAGGACGATGTTTACAAAAACGTGAAGTAGATGCTTGACCAGGTTAAGGGGAAGAAGCGGGGTGCCAAGACGCTCTTCCCCTCTTTGCCATTTACGGAGGTGAGGAAGGAATGACGGCGGCATTAGAAATGCGTAATATTACGAAGCAATTTCCTGGCGTTAAAGCGCTGAGCGACGTGACTTTTTCTGTGAAAAAAGGAGAGGTGCATGCACTGTGCGGTGAGAACGGAGCAGGCAAGTCGACGCTCATGAAGGTATTGAGCGGTCTATACCCGCACGGCACCTATGATGGGCAAATACTCATTAACGGTGAAGAGAAGCGCTTCGATAAAATAAAGGATGCGGAAGAAGCGGGCATTGCAATCATTTATCAGGAGCTTGCTCTAGTGAAGGATTTATCGATTGGCGAAAATTTATTTCTCGGCAAAGAACCGGCGGTATTCGGAATTATTAACTGGGAGCGCGTATTCAAAGAGAGCGAACGTTGGCTGAAGGAAGTCGGCCTACTCGATGTCAATCCAGAGCAATTGATCGGCGGCCTTGGCATCGGCAAGCAGCAGCAAATTGAAATTGCTAAGGCATTGTCCAAGAAGGCGAATATTCTTATTCTCGATGAACCTACAGCTGCTTTAACGGAGCAGGAAGTTGATATATTGCTTAATATTTTGCGTGAGTTTAAAAAACGCGGCGTTACTTGTATTTACATTTCTCATAAGCTTAACGAGGTGTTTGCGATTGCAGATACCGTTACGGTTCTGCGGGATGGTCTGGCGGTTGGCACATACGACGTGTCTGATGTGAATGAGGATAAAGTCATTTCACTGATGGTTGGACGCGAGCTCAAGGAGCGATTCCCGCGCGTGGAAGCAAAACCCGGCGAAGTCATGCTCAAGGTGACAGATTATACGGTTATGAATCCAGAGCGGCAAGGTAAAAAAGTGATCGATCATTTGAGCTTTGAGGTGCGCAAAGGTGAAATATTAGGCATTGCCGGGTTGATGGGAGCAGGGCGAACGGAGCTTGTCATGAGCTTATTCGGTTCTTATCCAGGTCAAAGCAACGGATTGGTTGAGATCGACGGGAAACCTGTAAAGATTAAGCATACGCGGCATGCTATAAAAGCTGGACTGGCGCTCGTTTCGGAGGATCGAAAAAAGTATGGGCTTGTTCTTGGCATGGATATTAAAAGCAATGTCAGTCTAGCAAGCCTTGCAGCTATATCCTCAGGCGGGGTGCTTCGCCCTAATGAGGAAATTGCGGCGGGCAATCAATATTTGAACTCTTTACGAGTGAAAGCGAATTCAGTGGAGACGATTGTAGGAACTTTAAGCGGCGGCAATCAGCAGAAGGTCGTACTCGGCAAATGGCTGATGACGAATCCGAAAATTTTAATTTTGGACGAACCGACGCGGGGCATCGATGTTGGCGCCAAATTTGAAATTTATAATATTATGAACGAATTGCTTATGCAGGGCGTGTCCATCATTATGATATCGTCTGAACTCCCAGAGCTGCTAGGCATGAGCCACAGAATTATCGTCATCGCAGAAGGAAAACAGACGGGTGAGTTTAAGGCAGAGGAAGCAACGCAAGAGATGATTATGACGGCTGCTACGGGAGGGAAAGGACGATGAGCATGAATCAAGAAACGGTGATAAGCCAGACAAAAACGAAGCAGCGGCCGCAATGGCTGAAATTTGACGCACGCGCATATACGATGATCGGGGCATTAATATCGATTTGGGTTTTATTCTCGCTGCTGCATGACCGGTTTCTATCTCCGACGAATATATCAAACTTGTTTCTCCAAATGTCGGTTACCTCTATACTGGCTATCGGAATGGTGCTCGTCATCGTCGCAGGGCAAATTGACTTGTCGGTTGGCTCCCTTGTCGGCTTGACGGGCGGTATCGCAGCAATTCTCAACGTGTGGTACGAGTGGAATACGATACCGGTCATTTTAGCTACCTTAGGTGTGGGAGCGGCGATCGGTTTTATTCAAGGCTGGATTATCGCTTATCGGGCAGTGCCGGCGTTTATTGTGACACTCGGCGGGATGCTCATTTTTCGGGGTATTTTGTTTGGTACAACCGGCAGCGTTACGATTGCTCCGCTAACGCCATCGGTGAAAGCCATTGGTCAATCTTATGTGGGGGATATTATCGGATGGATATTTGGCATTACTGCTTTAGCCGTTGCGGGATACCTTGTCATGCGGAAGAGAGCAGCAAGAGCTAAATTTGGCTTTGATGTTGAGCCGTTTGCCGTCAGCGTGCTGCGATTAGGCGTCATTGGCGCCATTGTTATTGGATTCGTTTATTTAATGAACAGCTACAAAGGTATTCCTGTTCCATTTGTTATGGTTATTGTGCTGGCGCTTATTTTTACGTTTATATCAAAAAATACGACCTTTGGCCGTCAAGTATATGCGATTGGCGGCAATCCGGAGGCAGCGCGATTATCAGGCATTAATATTAAGCGCCGCATATTGCTCGTGTTCGTTCTCTGCAATACGCTAGCAGCCATAGCTGCACTAGTGCTGACTGCTCGCTTAAATGCAGCAACAATGAGTGCAGGTCAGAACTATGAGCTGGACGCCATTGCGGCTTGCGTAATCGGCGGAACGAGCTTGATGGGCGGTACGGGCACCATCGTTGGCGCGATTATAGGAGCTCTCGTAATGGCCAGCTTGGATAACGGGATGAGCTTAATGAATCTTGAATCCTTCTGGCAGTATATCGTAAAGGGAGGCATACTGATTCTTGCGGTGTACGTCGATATTTACACGAGGCAGCGCAAGAAGGTTTAAGTGTGAATTCTGGCAATGAGCTAAGCTTGAGCATCAGGGAGTTTTGCTGGGCAACCGTTTCTCCCTGATGTCCTGCTAATCTATCATTTGAAATATTCCTCGCGCAAAAGACTGTAATAAGCGATGTCCTCATATACATCCCACTTTAGAAAATGCTGGCGGAAGGTGCCTTCGTATTGCATGCCGTTTTTTTTCATAACGCTTGATGAGGCAGGATTTTTTGTCATGGCAGCTGCAACCATTTTATTAAGTGCAAGCTCCTCGAACCCAAACTGTAAAACTCGTTTGACGCCTTCCGTAACATACCCCTGATTCCAGTACCGTTTGCCTAACCAATAACCAAGCTCAGCTCTTTTATGATTATTATTTATTGTCATGCCGATGCTTCCCATAAACGTATGGTTTCCTTTATCGATCAGAGCAAATGTGTAGCCTGTCCCTTCTTGATCAATCTCAGCGCGACGGGCAATAAAGGCAGCAGCTCCGCCTTCTGGATAAGGATAAGGAATATTTAGAGTGGTGCTTGCAACTTCAAAATCGTTTATTAGCTGCTGTAGTTCCTCGGCATCTCCAGCTTCAAATGGTCTGAGTATTAATCTGTCGGTATGAAATACAGTCATAGCATGCACCTCCAAATTGTAAATTTTAATTAAGTATAAAGAAAAAAATGGAAGTTGCAAGGGTTTTTTTATTGGTTATTTAGAGCGATACAGCATTCGAAAGGCTTTTGGTTTCGTGCTCGTGTGTTTCGTGAAGCAGCGAACAAAATAAGGAAAGGAGCCGAAGCCTGTTTCTTCAGCTATTTTGCCGATAGGTTCATTCGTGTGGATAAGCAGCCGCTTCGCTTGCTCAATACGGTGGCGCGTGACGTACTCAAGGGGAGTACACCCAAATGTTTTTTTCATACAAATCGCAATATAATTGGGGTGAAAATGCAGCTCCTCTGCCATCTTCTTATAACTAAGCGGGTCTTGATAGCTGCGCCGGAGGAACAGAGCGGTTGCTTCGGCAATTTGCAAATAAGGACTATCCACCGCCGATTGATTTTGATCCTGAAGCAGCTGGAGGAGGATGTGAAAAATTTGCTGCTGGGTCCACCGCGATTGGGCAGAGGGCTGCTCCTGCAGTTTCAGCAGCTCGCGTATTTTCTCTTCAATGGCATGAGGGACAAGCAGACGCTTCTGCTTTGGAAGCTGGAAAGGGAAATACTCGATCGGAGCAAAGGGCTGCCCCTCCTGTGAAATGGAGAATGGCAGCCGTTCATGCGATTCACTCCAATCACCGACCGTTTGAAAGTGCAGCCAATAAAAATGGGTTTCCTCCGTGCAGGGCATAGTCGTTCGATGAGAACGGTCAGGTCGAAAAATAGCATAATGGCCTGCCGAAATATTGAACTCCTGTCCTTCTTCCTCCATATATAAACTACCGCGTGTTACGTATATAAGATCGAAAACGCCAATGTTTGAGCGATCAGCATGTCTGCCAAGTATAGGATAAGTGTCCTCGCCGCCATGAATGAAATGAGGCATGGGGGGACAAATGAATTGTAACATTCAGGCTTCACTCCTTGCTTAGTCATTACGGGATAATCATATGCGATGATTGCAGTTTGAGTAAAGATACGATAAAACAAAGATGTTGTGATTGGATAAAAAGTGGTTGAGATCAGCTATCCAATCGGGCAAGTCCCGCATGGTATATTCGGTATGCATTCATCATGGCATGAAGGAGTGGTACAGAAGCATGGGACAATTACATGAAGCATTTGGGGCGCTGCCGCTTGGCAGCATTAAGGCGGAAGGCTGGCTGTATAATCAGCTTCGAATACAAGCGGATGGACTTACGGGTCATCTGGAGGAGCATTGGGTGGATGTTGGTCCGAACAATGGTTGGATTGGAGGGGAAGGCGAGAGCTGGGAGCGCGGCCCCTATTATTTGGACGGGCTGCTGCCGCTTGCGTATATACTGGGCGATGAGAAGCTGATCGCGAAAGCGAACCGTTGGATAGAATGGTCGCTCGCCAGCCAGCAGGAGAATGGTTTTTTTGGGCCTGCACATATAACGACGGTTAATAATGACCTGGATAAGAAGCAGGACTGGTGGCATTTCATGATTATGCTTAAGGTGATGATGCAATATGAGGAGGCAACGAGCGATGAACGAATCGTTCCATTCCTTAGCAAATTTTTCAGTTATGTAAGCTCGATTATTGAGGAGCAGCCTTTGCGCGGCTGGGCGAAGTCTCGTGGCTCCGAAATGCTGTTATGTATTTTATGGTTATTTAAGAAGACGGAAGATGCGGAGCTGCTCAAGCTGGCTGATATCGTTGCCAGTCAAACACTGGATTGGACAGATATTTTCCATGACTTCCCGTTCTGGAGAAAAGTGGAGCAATGGGATTTTCGGACACATGTTGTCAATGTGGCGATGGGTATTAAGATGCCAGGCATTTTATATGAGTTGTATGGTGAGAGTGTTCAGCGTGATGCGGTTCATCGCGGCATAGACAGCTTGATGACTCATCATGGGCAAGCGCATGGCATGTTCTCCGGCGACGAATGGCTGTCGGGTACACATCCGAGCCAAGGGGTTGAGCTTTGCGCAGTCGTTGAGTATATGTATTCGATGGAGCAGCTTACTCGGATTTTTGGCGAAGGGCGATTCGGTGATATTTTGGAGAAGGTGGCGTTCAACGCGCTGCCAGCAACGATTTCCAAGGATTGGAGCGCGCATCAATATGATCAGCAGGTGAATCAAATTGTTTGCAATGTAGCGCCTAGAAATTGGAGTAACGGGCCAGATGCCAATTTATTTGGCTTAGAGCCTAATTTTGGCTGCTGTACATCAAATATGCATCAGGGATGGCCGAAGTTTGCTTCTCATCTGTGGATGACGGATGCAGCCGGAGGTTTGGCAGCTGTATCGTATGCTCCATGCCATGTCCAAACGTCAGTTGCAGACGGCGTTGCAGCTGAGGTGCGAGTAAGCGGACAATATCCGTTCCGCGATGAAGTGACGATAGAGCTAGTGCTTGAACGTTCCGCTACTTTTGCTATTTCGCTGCGTGTGCCGGAATGGTCCGTCAATTCGAGCCTGCTTGTGAACGGTGAAACTATTGTTTTAAACCCAGTAAAAGGTTACGCGCGAATTGAACGGGAATGGCAAGACGGTGACAAGCTGCTGCTGAAGCTGCCTATGGAGGTTCGTACCGTTTCGCGCAATTTGTACGCAGTAAGCGTAGAACGTGGACCTTTAGTCTACGCTCTGCCGCTGGTGGAAAACTGGCAGCTGCTTAGGCTGCGTGAACGGTTTCATGACTGGGAAATATACCCGGGTTCTCCATGGAAATATGGCCTGCTTGCGGATACGAGCTTTGAGGTAATGGTGAGCGAAGATGCGATTCCCTATCAGCCGTTTGATGCGGCTGTTGCGCCAATCCGCTTGAAAGCAAGCGGCAAGCTTGTTGCAGAATGGCGGATGGAAGGCAACAATGCGGGAACTCCGCCTCTTAATCCGGATACAGAGGGTCAGCCGGTGACTGAGCTGGAGCTGGTGCCATATGGCAGCGCGAAGCTGCGAATCGTTGAATTCCCGCTGCTTGGAGAGCGAAAGCCGGTTATTAGGAGATAAGAGTATGAAAAAAAGGCAGTGTCTAACAAGCCGTTTTCGCGATCATATTCCCACATGGTAAATTCTATGAAGTAAACGTTTCCTCGTGGCTCATACGCCGCAGCAACGTTGTAAGCGCATATATGCGCTTATAGACAACAAACTAAGCCTTTTTTCACGCTGTAAGAACCTATGGGTTCTTACAGCTCGATTTCCTGTTCGCTTATACGCCGCAGCAGCTCAATAAGCGCATATATACGCTTATAGACAACAAACCAAGCCTTTTCTCACGCTGTAAGAACCTATGTGTTCTTACAGCTCCATTTCCTCTTCGCTTATACTCCGCAGCAACGCAATAAGGGCATATATGCGCTTATTGGCAACAAACCAAGCCTTTTCTCACGATGTAAGAACCTATGTGTTTTTACAGCTCCATTCCCTCTTCGCTCATAAGCGGCAGCAACGCAATAAGCGCATATATGCGCTTATAGACAACAAACCAAGCCTTTTCTCACGCTGTAAGAACCTATGGGTTCTTACAGCTCGATTTCCTGTTCGCTCATACGCCGCAGCAGCTCAATAAGCGCATATATACGCTTATTGACAACAAACCAAGCCTTTTCTCACGATGTAAGAACCTATGTGTTCTTACAGCTCCATTCCCTCTTCGCTCATACGCCGAAGTAACGCAATAAGCGCATATATGCGCTTATAGACAACATACAAAGGCTTTTCTCACGCTGTAAGAACCTATGTGTTCTTACATCTCCATTTTCACTCTGCCGCTAGCATCCCATCCATAGACAAAAAAGAAGAATGACAGCACAGGAATTTTGCCTGTGTCGCCATTCTTTCATGATTTATTTAATTTCGGATATTTTTGCCTTATTATTTTTTCTTGAAAAACGCATTGAAAAGTTCAGCTGTTTTTTTCTGGTCAGGCGTTATCGAGAAGAAAACAAAATCTCCATTGCGCAGAATCTGATAGTTTAAAGCCTGTTCGTATTGATCTTGTACATAGGTTTCGAATACTTTTTGCACAGCCTCGGCACGTTTCTTGAACAGAGCTTCAATGTCGGAAAAGTCTTTCTCTGACTTGAGCTGAACGACGGAAAACTCTCCAGCTTGAATCATTATCATCGGTTGATAGAAAATGCCGTCAATCAGCATCGTTTCCGGGTCTATGCCATAGCTGTCTTTTATTCGTTCGCCTTCAACTTCCGAAAGCGACCCAAGCCCTGCATCGGCTTTTATTTTGGCTGCGATATCAGCAACGGTGACCGCACCAGATGGATTGCCTGGATCTGGTTTCGTCGTCGGCTTCGGTGTAGGAGACGGCGTAGCAATCGGCAGGGTGGATGGCTTCGGTGTAACCGTTGGTTTAATGATCGGCTTCTCGGTTGGTGTCTCAGTGTTTGGCTTCTCAGTCTGTACTGGAGAGGCTGGTTTCTTGGTCGGCTTTATGGTTGGCAAAGGTTTAGCTGAGGCTGCAGGTTTCTTCGTTGGTTTCGCAGTCGCAGCAGGTTCATCAGTTTTTGCTGGTTGTTTAGTTGGTGCAGGTGTGGCCGTCTCTATAGCATCCTTTGGAGATGTGGTAGCTGTCGGCGCTTCAGTCGTTATGTCCTCAGTTGCAGTAGGAAGTGGTGCCTCGGTAGGCTTGTCCGTTGCAATGGCTCCACCTGATTCTGAAGTGCTGCTCTCTTCGTTATTCAATGGTTTGCCGGCGCTGCTGCAGGCAGCTGAAATGACTGTTATGAGAATAACTATGGATATGACAGAGAAGTATTTCGTTTTAAGCATAAACATCCAATTATCTCCTTTAATCATCGTTGTAAGTAAGACGCAGGCAAAGGCCAAAAGGTTGCTGTACGCTCATCTGCCGCTATTGCAGCTTTCGTGCCTGCGAGGGGGTCATTCCTTTGTACTGCTTGTATAGTTTCGTAAAATAGTTCGGATTCTCACAGCCTACCTTTGCTGCGATTTCAGTAATCGTATCATTGCTTTCGCGCAGCAGCCGCTCGGCTTCGTTCATGCGATTGACATTGACGTATTCGACGAAGGTGCGTCCTGTCAGCTTTTTGAACAGCTTGCAAAAATGGTAGGGATTGAGGCTGACTTGCTTGGCGGCCTGCTCAATCGACATTTTTTCGCGAAAATCAGATTCAATACGCGAAATGAGCAGCTTGAAGCGGTCCCGATTGACAAAGTATGGTTCCGCCGGCATGCCTACCAGCTGACGCTCGATGAAAGTGCGGGAAAGAAGCGTAAATAGAGCATACAGCTTTGATTTGACGATAAGCTGATAGGCTGGCGGCTTGGCAATCAGCTCGGTAATTGCTTCTTCCAGCAGCGAGTAATGCTGAAGACAGGACTCATCCTGCTCGGCCGGCTTTACGGGATAACGAAGCCTACCCTCCAAGTAAGGCGCAACAAACTGCGCATGCAGCGGATCATGCACCCAATCATTGAAGAGGGAAGCGTTGAAGACGATACAATCATAATAAATATTGCCGTAACCCAGTGCATAGCCGACATGAAGCCCGCCGCCTGGGATGAGCAGCACTTCTCCTGGCTTGACGACAAATGGACGGCTGTCGATATGGAAGAGAGCACTGCCTTCTCTCATGATGATAATTTCAAAATGCTCATGCCAGTGTAAATAAAGGAAACATTCATTTGGCGTTACATTATAGGCACGGTTTTGGAAGAGCTGAAATGGATACGCTTTTTGCTCTAGACGCGTATTTTCCCATAGCTCTTTCGGATAGCTCATCTACGTCACCTCCAACACAAGATTCGACTAGTATTGCGCAAGATTGTATAGAGAAATATACAAAACTCCTAGTTATAATGAAGTTGTTGAGAATACTATAAGCCAATATTGGAGTGATATACAAGGATGAATAACAAATTGAGAATTGGAACGCTTGTCGGCGGAGGGAATGCGGATCAGATCATTCCACAAATCGTAAACCACGGATTTGAATCGTTCAACTTAACTTTCTGGCAAACGACTGGTGAAACAGATCTTGTGGAGATAGCTAAACGGGTAAGAGCGCTCGCCGATGAACATGACTTTGTGGTTCCAGCTGTAAGCGTTTTCGGGAACCCGCTAACGGGAGAAGGAAACAACGCAGATACGCTTGCGAGTTGGGAGCGTCTGATTGATCATGCGCATCTGTTTGGAGCTGATATTGTATCTGGGTTCACAGGCCGATTGACGAATCAACCGATTGACGAGTCCATTCCGAAATTCAAGGAAGTATTCGGGGAGCTCACACGCAGAGCAGCGGATAAAGGTGTACGAATTGCTTTTGAAAACTGCGATATGGGCGGAACATGGGCGACAGGCGATTGGAATATTGCCCATAACCCGGCAGCCTGGGAACTTATGTTTAACGCGGTGCCGCTGGACAACATCGGATTGGAATGGGAGCCATGCCACCAAATGGTCAGCTTAATCGATCCGATTCCGCAGCTGCGCAAATGGGCGAATAAGGTGTTCCATGTGCATGGGAAAGATGCAACGATTGCTTGGGATATCGTGAAGGAGCACGGAGTACACAGCAAGCAGCAGTATGTATGGCACCGTACACCTGGTTTTGGCGATACCAACTGGAAAGATATTATTACGATTTTGAGACAGAACGATTATAAAGGCACAATTGATATTGAGGGCTGGCATGATCCTGTTTACAAGGACGAGCTGGAAATGACAGGACAAGTACATGCGCTTAATTATTTGAAAAACTGCCGCGGCGGCGATTTTGTTCCTAATCCGGTATAGAAAATAATAGAGTTCAAAAAAAGGAGAGAATATAATGTCGATTAAGCATCGTGTCGTTATTGCCGGCTGCGGAGGCATGGCGAACACTTGGGTAGACTACGCCAAAGAACGGGAAGACACTGAAATTGTCGGGCTTGTTGATATTAAGGAAGAGTTTGCGCAAGCGATGGCTGAACGCAAGGGGCTTCATTGTCCAACCTTTACCGACATCAAAAAAGCGATCGCGGAGACAGATGCTACCATCGTATTCGATGTGACCATTCCTGCAAGCCATTATACAATCAGCACGACGGCTCTAGAGATGGGCTGCCATGTCTTCGGAGAAAAGCCGCTTGCAGAATCGATGGCAGACTGCAATGCAATCGTACGTATTGCTAGCGAATCGGACAGGACGCATGCCGTTATGCAAAATCGCAGATTTGATCCGCGCATTCGTGCTTTTCGACAATTGCTCGAGGAGGGCACGATCGGCAAACCAGGTTTTGTAGGCGCAGACTTTTTTCTAGGCGCGCATTTTGGCGGGTTCCGCGATGCGATGGACAGCCCATTGCTGCTGGATATGGCGATTCATACCTTCGATCAGGCGAGATTTATTATTGGTGCTGATCCTGTTTCTGTCTATTGTCATGAATTTAATCCTCCAGGCTCTTGGTATGCAGGCAATGCCAATGCGATCTGTATCTTTGAGATGTCCGACGGCTCCGTATTTAATTATCGCGGATCTTGGTGCGCGGAGGGGGCGTCCACAACATGGGAGTCTTCTTGGAGAGTAACTGGCGAGCATGGTACAGCGATTTGGGAAGGAGATAACAACCCATATGCCGAGATCGTGGTTAGCGGCGATCAGAGCGGGAAATTCATACGCGACTATAAACGAGTAGAATCCCAGCTTCCTGAAATGGAAAATACGCATCATAAAGGCTGCTTGGACAATATGTTCGCTTCGCTTGAGGTAGGCAGCAAGCCGGAAACGGATTGCAGCGACAATATTTATAGTATGGCGATGGTTCTGGCCTCACTTGAGAGTGCAAAAACCGGTCAAAAGGTACAAATTGCTGGCTTTATGGAAGCAGCGGCAGGCAAATAAATCATAGGTGAACAAGAGAGTGACTCCGAGCTGACACAGCTGCGGGGTCGCTCTTTTGTTTTGCACAAATGTCCGAATTCATTAAAAAAAGACCTATATTTCTAAATACGAACGATGGTCGTTTTTTCTACAATTGGAGGTGAAAACGGAAAGAGGTGAAGGACCATGGGCACCGATTATGTGCTGCATATGAAAGGAATTAGCAAATCGTTTCCTGGCGTCAAGGCGCTTTCAAATGTTGATTTTGGTCTCAGGAAGGGCGAGATCCATGCGCTCATGGGAGAGAACGGCGCAGGAAAATCGACGTTGATTAAAGTAGCGACCGGCGTGCACAAATGGGATGCTGGAGAGGTGCTGCTTGCTGGCAGGACGATAGCTCCAAAATCTCCGCTGGAAGCACAGCGGCTTGGCATAAGCACGGTATATCAAGAGGTCAATTTATGCCCAAATCTTAGCGTGGCTGAGAACATTTATATTGGTCGTCATCCCAGAAAACGCGGATTAATAGACTGGGACAAAATGTACCAAGGCAGCGAGCGGCTGCTGGAGCGTCTAGACCTTGCGATTGATGTTAAGCAAACTTTATCGCATTATTCGGTCGCTATTCAGCAAATGGTAGCCATTGCGAGAGCTGTTGATATTTCGAACGGTATTCTGATATTGGATGAGCCTACGTCAAGCCTTGATGCGAATGAGGTTAAACAGCTGTTCAAGGTTATGCGCATTCTAAAGCAAGAGGGCATGGGCATCGTATTTGTTACTCATTTCCTAGATCAGGTCTATGAAGTAACCGACCGAATTACGGTGCTGCGCAATGGGATGCTCATCGGCGAATATTTAACGAAGGATCTGACCAAAACAGAGCTTGTGTCCCATATGATCGGCAGGGAATGGAGCGTAGAAGAAGCAACAGGGAAAAAGGCAGTAGAGCGAACGGCTGGCGAAAACTTTTTGGAGGCCAGCTCGCTTGGCAAACGAGGCAGCATTAATCCTATCGATCTTCAGATCGGGAAAGGGGAGGTGCTTGGTCTTGCAGGACTTCTTGGCTCAGGCCGAACAGAAATCGCTAAGCTCATCTTTGGCATCGACAAAGCGGATGAAGGCAGCTTGACCATTGACGGCGAGCTTATTTCTTCCATGTACCCGCAGAAAGCTATTCAGAAAGGGCTTGGATTCACGCCAGAGGATCGCAAAGTAGCAGGCATTATAGGAGAGCTTACCATTCGTGAAAATATCGTCTTGGCGCTGCAAGCCCGTAAAGGCCTCTTCTCATTCATACCGCTGCGCAAGCAGAAGGAAATCGCTAATCATTACATTGATTTGCTAAAGATCAAAACCCCAAGCGCGGAGCAGAAGATTGAAAATCTAAGCGGCGGAAATCAGCAAAAGGTTATTTTGGCGAGGTGGCTTGCTACGCAGCCGAAGCTGCTTATTCTGGATGAGCCGACACGCGGAATCGATGTGGGTTCCAAGATGGAAATCCGCAAGCTCATTCTTGATTTGGCGGCAACAGGCATATCGATCCTCATCATATCGGCGGAGCTAGAGGAAATTGTTCAATGCTGCAACCGGATTATCGTTTTACGCGATCGGATTAAGATCGGCGAGGTCGCCGGCGCAAACATGCGCGAGAACATTATTATGGAAATGATTGCGAAGGGAGCGGAAATGTATGGCGGGTCTGACGGGATTGGCGCGTAGTTTAAGCAAGCAGAAAATCATTTGGCCGATTCTGGCACTCGCTGTATTGTTTCTTTTCAATTTGATCGTCATCCCTGATTTTTTTCGAATGGAATGGAAGGACGGCCATTTATTCGGCAATTTAATTGATATTTTGAAAAATGGATCGCCGCTCATCATCATTGCTATTGGCATGACTCTAGTCATTGCTAAAGAGGGAATTGATATATCCGTAGGATCAGTTCTCGCTATTTCGGGGGCTATCGCGGTATTTATGCTCGATGGTTATCCACTTTGGCTTGTCATTCTAGCAGGGGTATTTGCAGGGTTATTATGCGGCTTATGGAATGGGATGCTGGTTGCGATGATTGGCATTCAGCCGATGGTGGCTACCTTAATTTTGCTTACGATTGGCCGAGGAATCGCTCAACTAATTACGAGCGGGCAAGTGCTTACGACTAACGATAAGGCGTATCAGTTTATTGGAAAAGGGCATTTGCTAGGGCTGCCATTTCCGCTGTTCATTGCGATGGCTGTATTTTTACTCGTATATCTATTCAAAACGCGTACCGCGTTCGGGCTTTTTCTAGAGGCTGCCGGCGGCAATAAGACAGCGAGCAGCTATGCGGGTATACGTCCTAAAGTAATCTTCATGACCGCATATACGATTACGGGCATTTGCGCAGGTATTGCCGGCATTATTATTAGCGCAAATGTAGCAAGTGCCGATGCGAACAATGCCGGACTGTGGATAGAGCTGGATGCTATTTTAGCTGTCGTAATTGGCGGAACCTCGATGCGCGGCGGACGCTTCTACCTTGGCGGAACGATCTTCGGAGCCTTGTTCATCCAAAGCTTAACGACGACGATTTATTCTTTGGGTGTCGAGCCTTCCAGCATTTTGCTCGTTAAAGCGGTTGTTGTTATTATCGTCTGCTTGATTCAATCCGACTTATTCCGGCAGTCATTCAAATTGGTGAAAAAGAAGGTGGCGGCATAATGAAGCTGATTTCTCTGAAAATTAGCCATAACAATATTATTGTTTTGGCTACGCTGCTTCTTTTGTTTATTTTGTACGGATCAGGTGCTGCGCTTTACAAGGGCTTTTTCTCCATGCAAGTATTTTTGAATCTATTTATAGACAATGCCTATCTCATTATTGTGGCCACAGGCATGGCATTCGTCATTATTAAAGGCGGCATCGATTTATCCGTAGCTTCGGTCGTTGCGCTGATCAGCATGGTGTCGGCATCGTTGTTCCAGCATGGGGCAAACGCACTTGTTGTAACGATCGTTGCTCTCGTCATTGGTACGCTGTTTGGGGCAGGGCAAGGGTATTTAATTCAGCGCTTTCAGCTGCATCCTTGGATTGTCACGCTGGCGGGAATGTTCCTCGCTAGAGGGATCAGCTTTCTCATCAGCACGGAGAGTATCGTTATTAGCAATTCGGTTTATGTGAAGCTCTCCCAATACAAAATTTATTTGTGGGGCGATCATTTTATAACGATTAGTGTCGTCATTGCGATTGCCGTTGTTATCGCTGCTCTCCTGATCGGGCGGTATTCCTCCTTTGGCAGGGCGGTGTATGCGATTGGCGGCAGTGAAAAGTCCGCTGTTTTGATGGGGCTGCCAGTTGCGCGAACGACGATTCTTGTATACACCTTAAGCGGTTTGTTTTCTGCTATTGGGGGCATCGTGTTTACACTCTATATGCTGTCGGGCTATTCGCTGCATTTGATGGGTATGGAAATGGATGCCATTGCGTCGTGCGTTATTGGCGGTATTTTGCTCACTGGCGGATTTGGTTATTTGATCGGGCCAACGCTCGGCGTGCTTTGTACAGGTATTATACAAACGATCATTATGTTTCAAGGAACGCTCAGCTCTTGGTGGACCAAGATTACTATTGGATTTTTATTGTTTCTTTTCATGGCTTTTCAGCGAATTATTGTGATGAGAAAAGAAAAAAACGCTTTGCCAGCTTCCAAAAATAAACCGAAATTTGAAAATAAAGTCGTTAATTTGTAAATACAGAACATTTGCAACATTTGTATATTGAGAGTGTAGCCAATACAAGTTCGATAGGGAGGAAATAAGAATGAACAGAAAGAAACCGTTTATCGTCACGATGCTAGCTGCAATTATGCTGGTAGGCTTGATTGCCGGTTGTGGCAACAACAGCAATAATGGGGGCAACAAACCAACAAACGGAAATGCAACAAACAAGCCAACAGAGAATGCGGCAACGGAAGCACCACCGGAAGCGAACAAGAAGCTGGTTGTAGGATTCGCACAAATCGGCGCGGAAAGCGGCTGGCGCGATGCTGAGACCGATTCGGTTAAAGCAACATTTAGCGAAGATCCGAACTTCGAGCTGAAATTTTCTGACGCGCAGCAAAAGCAAGAAAACCAAATTAAAGCGATCCGTACGTTTATCGCCCAAAAAGTAGATGCCATTGGACTTGCGCCAGTCGTAGAATCAGGCTGGGAAACGGTATTGAAGGAAGCTAAAGATGCGAATATTCCAGTGTTTTTGCTAGACCGCGGCATTACAAAAGGCAATGAAGACTTGTATGTATCGTTTATCGGTTCCGACTTTATTCTCGAGGGTCAAAACGCAGCGAAATGGATGATCGATGAGTTTGGCGCTGGCGCTCAGGTCAACATCGTTCAATTGGAAGGTACAGTAGGTGCAAGCGCAGCGAATGACCGTAAAAAAGGATTCGAAGATGCGATTGCTGGCGAAGCCGGCTACAAAATCGTTTATTCCCAAACAGGCGATTTCACTCGCGCCAAAGGCAAAGAGGTCATGGAAGCTTATTTGAAAAAGGATAAAAACATCCAAGTTGTCTACGCACATAATGACGATATGGCGCTAGGCGCAATTCAAGCGATTGAAGAAGCGGGCTTGAAGCCAGGTACAGATATTAAAATTATCGGCGTTGACGGCATTAAAGCAGCTTTTGAAGCGATTGCAGAAGGTAAAATGAATGTTACTGTAGAATGTAATCCATTGCTGGGACCACAGCTGAAGCAAGCTATTCTTGATTACAAAGCTGGCACTACGCTTGAAAAATGGATTAAATCGGATGAGGATGTTTATTTCGGCCAAAAAGCAATCGATGCGCTGCCAAATCGCAAATATTAATCGTTATGGCAATTGAAGATAGGTAAATTACGAGACTGCAGAAGAGAAAAATCTCTTATGCAGTTTCGTTTTTCGCATTTCAAAGGAAATGATCACTATTTGATGAGGACGGATTGAATGTTTATGCTAAGCGGTTTATTTGCGAATCGTAGTATCCGTTTCAAGCTTTTATTTTATTTCGTCATCATTACTTTATTTTCAATCGCTGCGCTCAGCATTCTGGGCAGCACCTTATACAAAAATGCTATTGAAGAGGAAACGAACGCACATACGGTGCAAATGATGGATCAGGTAAAAAACCATATTGAAGTATACATAAAAGAAATGGATAACATTATTTATTATTTGTCGCAGGACGCGTCGGTCATCGAATTTATGAGAAGGTCGAATAACGAATCAGGGCAGCTGAAGCTGCTGGATTCTAAGGTGAGGAAACTTGAGAGGGTCTATATAGAGAAGCATGTAGAAATCGCTGGAGCGATGATTGTGAGCCGCAACAACCAGTTCGCAAGCAGCGGATTAGAGCCGATTACGAGAGATATCATGACGGAAGAGCAGTGGTATAAAAAAGCCGTTCTTCAGCCGGAGCATATTCATTTGTTCAGCCATCCGATAGGGAGAAATATTAGAGCAGAGCAAAATTTAAGCGCCGATCAGGTGCTGTCGTTCGTGCGGGCTGTAAAGGACCCGTTGACCGGGCAAGTGCTTGGCGTTATTTTGATCGATATGAAATTAGACATTATTCAGGCGATCGTAGAATCGGTATCGCTAGGGAAAAGCGGCTTTATTTTTATTATGGATGAGAATGGCGGTGTCGTGTATTCGCCAGTCAATCCGATTGTGTACCGCATTTCGGGCGATTGGATGGAGGGGCGCTCTGGCAAAGTCATTCACCAAGTCAATGAGCTTGAATACCAGATGATCTATAATACCTTTCCAGAGTTTGATTGGCGAATCGTCGGCGTGTTTCCGCTTAAGGAGTCGCTTCAAGTCGTTGCCGACATTCAATTTTATACCGTTATCATTGCGCTGGTCACGCTGCTGCTCGCCTTTATGGCATCCTGGTATTTCACGAATGCGATCGTTCGTCCTGTTGGGAAGCTGCGCAGTTTAATGAAGAAGGTAGAAGAAGGCGAGCTTCATCTGCGCTTTCCTAGTAAAACAAAAGATGAGATCGGACAGCTGGGCAATAGCTTTAACCATATGGTGCAGGAAATTGACAATTTGATTCATCTCGTATATTTGGAGCAAAGGGAGAAACGCGAGGCCGAGCTGAAAATATTGCAAGCACAAATTAAACCCCATTTCCTCTATAACACGCTGGATACGATTCAGTGGATGGCACAGGACCGGGATGCCGATGATATCGTCGATATTGTTGTTGCCTTAACTCATCTATTCCGAATCAGCCTTAGCAAAGGACGAGAGGTTATTCCGCTTAGCGACGAGATTCAGCATGTGGAGAGCTATTTGATTATTCAAATGGCCAGATACGAGGATAAGTTATCCTTCGAGATCGACATTCCGCAGGAGCTGCAGACGCTAAGCGTGCTCAAAATCATTTTGCAGCCGCTCGTCGAGAACGCGATTTATCATGGCATCAAAGAAAAGCTGGCTAAAGGCACGATTCGTATACATGGCTCTGCAGAAGACAATAAGCTGGTTCTCGTCGTTGAAGATGACGGCGTCGGGTTTGAAGCGGAGCGGCTGATTCAAATGAATGAATCGTTTCATGCTATCCGGCAAAGCGGCGAGGATCGAGGATATGGATTGTACAATGTGAATGAACGAATCAAGCTGTCATATGGCTCTGGTTATGGTCTTACCATTGAGAGCGAGCGGGGACAAGGCTCCAAAATCGTGGTAAAACTACCGTTAATGGTTGGATAACTTGAAATGGCTGGGGGTATGGAGATGTGGAAGCTGCTTATAGCGGATGATGAGCCGAAGATTCGCAGAGGATTAGCCAAGGTGCTTCCTTGGGAGGAGCTTGGCATAGAGCTGGTAGGCGAAGCCGAGAACGGCTTGCAAGCGCTTGAGCTTGCGGAAGAGCGTAAGCCTGATATTTTGTTTGTTGATATTTGCATGCCGTTTGTAGACGGGCTGGAGTTCATTGAGCGGCTGCGGCAAACGCTGGAACGCAGCATTGTCATTGTTATTTCGGGACATGATGAGTTTCGTTACGCGCAGCAGGCCGTAAAGCTGCATGTATTTGAATATATGCTCAAGCCTGTAATGAAAAGCAAGCTGGAGACTGTTGTACGCAAAGCAATAAGCGAGCTTGAGCAGAAACGAGACAAGGAGCAAAAGCTGGAATGGATGGATCAGCAGCTCAAAACCAATTCCGTCGCGATTCGGGATACGTTTTTGTTGAAATGGCTGGAAGGCATTATTGCGCCTGAGGAAATTCATAATCAGACCACCTTCCTAAGGCTGGGCTGGGTCGATGCTGTCGGCATGATCGCGTTTAAGGTGATTCAAAACGTGGAATCCGGCAAGGCGATGCGCGTGTGGGACCGCGACCTTCTGGAGTTTGCTTTGAAAAACATTACGGAGGACCTGCTTGCTGGCAATGGAGCAGGCAATCATGTCGTGCTTAACGATAAGAAAGGTCAAATCATCGTCATGGGCTGTATAGACAGCTATAACGAATGGCTCAAGTTAGGACAGAAAATTCAAGATAAAATGGAAGCGCTTCTTGAAAAAACGATTATTTTTGAGCAGCAGGCAGTGGAGAGTATTGAAGAGTTTCCGAAGCTGTACCGTACGTTGTCAAGAGAGCTTGGCAGCAAAGGCAGCTTGTCTCCGATCGTTATTTTGACGAAAAAATTTATTGATCGTAATTTCTACATGCCTTCGCTGACGCTTGGCGATGTCGCTGAGGGCGTGCAGGTGAGTCCTACTTATTTGAGCAAGCAGCTGAAGCGGGAGCTTGGGCTTTCTTTTATCGATTATTTGACGGAGGTTCGAATTCGCAAAGCGATTCAATTGATGAGCGATCCCTTGTTCAAAGTGTATGAAATTGCAGAGAAGGTAGGGTACAGCAGCCAGCATTATTTCAGCAGCGCCTTTAAGAAGGTGACTGGAACCTCGCCGATGGTCTATAAGAAAGGGATACGTTCATGATTGGAAGAAAGGCAGCAGGTTTTCTTATCCTTTGCTTGATTTTTGTGGCTTTGGTAGTATGGACGCGGGCGTGCGTAATGAACGAGAAGGTAACGAAAAATGACAGCGGATACAATTATTTGATCGGGGTGTCCCAGCCCAATTTGAGCGAGCCTTGGCGCGTGGCCATGAATGAGGAAATTCAGCAGGAGGTCAGCAGGCACTCGGATATGCGGGTTATCTTCACCGATGCCGCGCAAAGCAGCGAGCAGCAGGCGAAGGATGTGAAGAAGCTGGTTGGATATGGCGTCGATCTGCTCATCATATCGCTTGATGATCCAGTAGCTCTCACGCAAACGGTCAGCTCCGTTTACGAGAATATTCCAGTTATCGTGCTCGGAAGAGGCGTGACAGGGTATGATTATACGCTTTATGTCGGTACGGACGATGAAATGATCGGCAGAAAAGCAGGCGAATTTGCAATGGAAACGCTGGGCGAGTCGGGCGGTAAAATTATTGAAATGCAAGGGCTGGCCGGTTCTCCAACCGTTGAAGAACGCAGCAATGGATTTCGGGAAGCGATTCATAATTCCAAGCTTAGCATCGTGCAGACGATGAATGCGGATTGGCAGCGCGACCTTGCGGAGGATCTGCTAACGGATTGGTTAAAGGATCAACCCGAGGTTGACTTAATTTTTGCCCATAATGAAGCCATGGCGTTAGGCGCATATCGTGCAGTACAGAAGCTTAATAGGAATGATATTAATATTATTGGCATCGATGGCGTCAATTCTGAAAACGGCAGCCTGCAGCTCGTCTCGGAGAACAAGCTGACAGGCACTTTTACAAGCCCTCCTGGCGGCAAGGAAGCGATCCGTTATGCGGTCGATATATTGAATAAAGAAAAGGGAATTCCCAAAAAGGTTATTTTGCGCAGCCAGAAAATAACGAATCAACTGGAGGGAAAGGGCGAGCCGCGCGTTACGCATTCACCTGCGCCTACGCTCCAAGAGGCACAAGCTCCGATTGTATTAGGGTTTGCACAGGTGGGTACGGAAAGCGGCTGGCGAATCGCGAATACAAAGTCGGTGATTAATGCGGCAAAGGAAGCAGGCGTGGAGCTGCTTTATGAGAATGCGGAGCAGTCGCAGGATAAACAAATTGAACTGATTCGGCAGTTTATAAAGAAAAAGGTGGATGTGATCGCCTTCTCACCGAAGACGGAGACCGGCTGGGAAGGGGTATTGAAGGAGGCGAAGGAGGCAGGAATTCCAGTCATATTGTCTGATCGTGAAGTAAACGTAAGCGATGATACACTGTGGACAGCTTACATCGGTTCTGATTTTCGCGAGGAAGGCAGAAGGGCGGCAAGATGGTTGATGCAAGAGGGAGAGGAAGGACGAAGCTATCAATTCGTCGAGCTGCAAGGAACAGCGCACTCTGCACCAGCTGTTGGGCGGATGCAGGGATTCAAGGAGGTTATCCAAACCGATCAAAACTTCACTTTGCTTGAATCATTGCAAGGCGACTTTACGAAGAAGAAGGGCAAAGAGCTGATGGCGGCGGCGCTGAAACGGCATGGCTCTGCGATAAACGTCGTTTATTCCCATAATGATGATATGGCTTTAGGCGCTATTGAGGCCATTGAGGATTTTGGCTTGCGGCCGGGTAAGGACATTACGATTATCTCTGTTGATGCTACTAAGTCGGCTCTTAAAGCATTAAGTATCGGAAAGCTTAACTTTGCAGTTGAATGCAACGCGCTGCTTGGTCCTCAGCTCATGAAGGCGGTTAAGGATTTGTCTGAGGGCAAGGAGCTTCCGATGAAGATTATTACTGCTGAAGGTGTTTTTACGCAGGAATCTGCCAAAATGGCGCTGGCAAGCCGTGAATATTAATAGAAGGAGCGTGCTGTTAAAGTTGACAAGGTATGCCATCAAGAGCAGAATAAAAATATTACACTACGAAATGAGGCATAGCCCATGTCAAACCTTATTGATAGAGTGAAAAAGCTAGCAGCAGGCTTTGATGAAGAAACGCTGCGAGCGATTGAAATAAACCCTTTGCTTGTCGAAGCGGGTGCGCTTCAAGCGGTAGCACCCTATATAAAGGAAAAGCAGTATAGTCAGGTTGTTATTGCTGCGGATGCGATTACATACAGCATTGCTGGGAAGCAACTTGAGGAAGCCATTGCAGCCCAAGGTATTTCTGTTCATGTGACGATCATAAAGGCGGACCGTCAAGGCGATGTCATTGCGGATGAAGCATCGATCGTGCAGCTCTTATTGGACATTCAACTGCGCAAAGCACAGGTAGTCATTGCAGCAGGCTCAGGAACGATACATGATATTTCTCGTTATGCCGCTTATACAGCTGGCATTCCCTTTGTATCTGTTCCGACTGCGCCATCTGTTGACGGCTTCAATTCCAAAGGAGCGCCGATTATTATTCGCGGCGAGAAGAAGACGATCGCAGCCATTGGCCCCGATGCGATATTTGCTGATTTGGAAATCCTCGCAGCGGCGCCAGCAGTCATGGTAGCTGCTGGTTTTGGCGATATGCTGGGAAAATATACATCGTTATTTGATTGGAGCTTTGGCGCAGCTGAAGGCGGTGAGCCCTATTCAGAAGAGGTTGCTGAAATTACGCGTATTGCACTTAACAATTGTGTAGAGAATGCCTCGTTAATTGCTTCCCGTGACCAGCAAGGCATTCGCATACTTATTGAAGCGCTTATTGAGTCCGGCCTTGCCATGCTCTTATTCGGTCAATCGCATTCGGCGTCCGGATCAGAACATCATCTGTCGCATTTCTGGGAAATGGAATATATTCGCCTTGGCAAAAGACAGCTGCTGCACGGTGCAAAGGTTGGCGTAGCCTGCGCGGAAATTTCCAAGCTATATCACCAGCTTGCCGCTGAAGAAGAAGGTCTAGCTTTTACAGCTAATCCTGAGAAGGTACGGGAGGCCATTGCCGCACTTCCGGATGAAGCCCAAATTAGAGCGTGGCTAAAGCAGGTTGGCGGACCGACCACGACGGAGGAGCTTGGCGTTGATACGGAGCTTCTCGCGGCAAGTTTGCAGAAAGCCCATCTCGTTAGGCCAAACAGATATACGTTACTAAGCGCGTATAATTCCATTTAAGCCAAAAACGGCTCCATCCTTTGAAACAAGGATGGAGCCGTTACTATTTGAAGTGATTTAATTTAGAAGTTGAAATTATCTGGATCTGGGCCAAAACGATGATCTTGGTTAAGCGCACTGATTTGAGCCATTTCCTCAGACGTTAGCGTGAAATCGAAAATATCTCCATTTTCTTTAATGCGAGCCGGAGTAATCGATTTTGGTATCGTAACGACCTCGTTTTGCAGATCCCAACGAAGCACCACTTGAGCCGGCGATTTGCCGTATTTGGCAGCAATATCAGCGAGCACGCTTTGATCCAGGTTTCCTTGCATAAGCGGGCTCCAAGCCATTAGCTGAATGCTGCGGCTCTTGGCAAAAGCGTGAAGCTCCGTTTGTGTAAGAAGCGGGTGGTATTCCACTTGATTGACCATAGGAACAAATTCACCTGCTGTAATGACATCCTGTAGATGATGGATTTGGAAGTTGCTCACGCCAATAGCACGTACGTAACCGTCACGGTACAGCTTTTCAAGCGCGCGCCAAGTTTCCAAGTACTTATCCTTTACAGGCCAGTGGATGAGCAATAGATCAACAACTTCAATGCCAAGCTTCCGTCTGCTGTCTTCAAAGGCAGTCAGCGTGGAATCGTAGCCTTGATGAGCATTCCAAATTTTTGTCGTTACAAAAATTTCGTCGCGTGCGATCCCGCTGTTGCGAATACCAGCGCCAACACCCTCTTCATTATTGTAAGCTGCTGCTGTATCGATGCTTCTATAACCAGCTTCAATCGCAGAGGCGACCGTTCTTTCCGCTTCGCCATCATCTTTCACTTTCCATACGCCAAGACCAAGCCAAGGCATTTTTACACCGTTGCTTAATGTGGTATGTGCCGTTAGGGCATGAGTCATTTATCGTAACCTCCAGTTAAAGTGATAATTCCAAAATAGCTTTAACATCTTGTTTTTCCAAACGCTTGAATGAACCAATCGTGCCATAACGTACAGCTTCCTCAGCCATGCGATCCAGTTTGTCGCTTCCGATCTCAAAGTCGGCAAGACGGGACTCAGCGCCAATTTTCGTAAAGAAATCACGAGTGGCTTGAATGCCTTCAAGAGCGATTTCGTTGTCTGATTTGCCTTCTGGATTCACATTCCATACACGAGTTGCATATTGAACGAAACGATCCACCCGCTCTTCATAAACGTACTTCATCCAGTTCGGGAAAATAACAGCCAAGCCTGCGCCGTGCGGAATATCGTAAATGGCGCTCACTTCATGCTCAATGCCGTGCGAAGCCCAGTCATTGCTCATGCCAACGCTGATAAGACCGCCATTCAAAGCCATCGTACCACACCACATAAGGTTCGCG
This sequence comes from Paenibacillus sp. MCAF9, assembly GCF_052114265.1. Lineage (NCBI taxonomy): Bacteria > Bacillati > Bacillota > Bacilli > Caryophanales > Paenibacillaceae > Paenibacillus > Paenibacillus sp. MCAF9. The sequence goes on along the minus strand of NZ_JBFREL010000013.1, from coordinate 8,678 downwards.
CGAGCAGCCGCATCCTCAGGGTTTTCAAGAGCTAGCTCAACATTCTCAATTACCGTTTGCAAAATGGATTCACAGAAGCGCTCCTGCAGCGGAGTATTTGGCGTTAAGCTGAAATATTGCTCGAACACATGCGACATGATGTCCACAGCGCCGTTAACGGTATGGTTGCGAGGAACCGTGTACGTAAGCGTAGGATCGAGAATCGAGAACGCAGGATACGTATGCGAGCTGCCAAAAGCACGCTTTAAGTTTTCTTCCCAGTTCGTAACGACCGAAGAGCCGTTCATTTCCGAACCTGTTGCAGCCAGTGTCAAAATCGTACCAAGCGGAAGCGCTTTTTGAATAACAGCTTTGCCTGTGAAGAAATCCCATACATCGCCTTCATAAGGAACACCTGCAGCGATAGCTTTGGCTGCATCAATAACGCTGCCTCCGCCAACGGCTAGAATGAAATCTACGCCTTCAGCGCGGCAAATGTCGATTCCTTTTTTGACGGTAGTTAAACGCGGGTTTGGTTCAATATTAGGAAGCTCGTGCACTTTGATGCCAGCTTCTTGAAGAAGGCTTACGGTTTGATCGTACAAGCCTGTTTTTTTGACGCTGCCTGATCCGTAAACGAGCAGGACCGTTTTGCCGTATTTGGAGGTTAATTGGCCTACTTGCTTGGCTGTTCCTTCACCAAACACAATATGAGTTGGATTAACGAATTGAAATGAGTTCATCTTAATTCCTCCTAAAACTATTTAGATAACTAAAAAGGTAACTAAATATCTTTTGAGTTATGTATACGCCGTTTATTTTAGTGAATTCTACTCCATAAGTCAAGGCGAAGCGCATGAGTGTTGAAAGGATAACTTTTTAGTTATATAATGATTTGAAATTAGCTAGAGACAGGGGAAGCAGCAATGGAAATTGAAGTGAGCAGCCGCAATATGAAGTTTCTAGAATGCTTCTCATCACACACACGGGTCAAAATGATTGAATTGCTAGGCGTGCAGCCTATGAACATAAAAAGCTTATCCGAGGCGCTAGATATAAAGTCTCCTATCGTTACAAGACATATTCATATGCTCGAGGAAGCCGGCATTGTTCGCAGCGAAAGCGTGGCAGGCAAGCGCGGAATGCAAAAGATATGCCATCTCCAGCTGTCGCAGGCGATGCTAGTTTTTAAGAGTGAACCCGTCACGGACGAAACGAAGCGTTACTCGGTTTCACTGCCTGTGGGACATTATTCATCGTACCAAATTAAACCAACCTGCGGACTGGCATCCGATACTCAAATGATTGGGATGTGCGATGATCCGCGTTATTTTGCCGATCCAGAGCATGTCCATGCCAAAGTCTTATGGTTCGGTTCAGGATTTGTGGAATATCGTATACCTAATTATATGGTGAATAACGAAATGCCAGAGTCGCTCGAAATTGCGATGGAGATTTGTTCGGACACGCCTTGCAGCGTCAACCACCTGCCATCGGATATTGCTTTTACGATTAACGGTGTCGGTGTTGGAACGTGGACGTATCCAGGCGATTTTGGAAGCTCACGAGGATTGTATACTCCCGAGTGGTGGCATAAAAATATTCAGTATGGATTTATGAAAACGATCCGCGTTAATCAGCAAGGATCTTACATTGACGGGATAAAAGTATCTGATGTTACGATTGGCGAGTTAATGCTCGCTTATGACAAAGAAATTTTATTCCGCATCTCATCCAGCACAACGACGAGAAATTGCGGCGGCGTTACGCTGTTTGGCAAAGGATTCGGCAATTATAACCAAGATATTGAAGTGACGCTGCGCTGCCAGTAAGGCATGCTGCGCAGTGTATATAATGAAGAGATGCCCCTTTAGGTTTTTTATAAACTTGAGGGGCATTTTTTTGTTTGTCTACTAAGTACATGCTTGCTGCCCGCAGCTGTGGGAATAGCTTGTTTAGTCAAAAAAAATAAAAAGAAAACGACAAATATACATCTTTGTTTGTTTTTGAAATAATCATATTCAAACATAAACAAATGTGTTATGATCGATTCAAACAAATACAAAACATCATTCGGAGGTATATCCATGGTACAAAGTTTGTGGGAAAACGAAAAAGCATCGCAGTTGGAAGGCGGATTGGCTGAGCTCGTATATCGCTCCAACATCATTGGTGCAGATCGCAGAGTTTGCAATTACGGCGGCGGCAATACGTCTAGCAAAACAATCGTCAAAGATTTCCGCGGTCGCGACGTTGAAGTGATGTATGTGAAGGGCAGCGGTTCGGATCTTGCTTCTATGAAAGCAGGCAATTTTACTGGACTGCGGATGGATGATATCCGTCCATTATTTGAACGTGCTGAAATGCCGGACGAAGAGATGGTTGCTTACCTTGTCAACTGCATGATCGATTCGAAGCACCCGCGTGCGTCGATTGAAACGCTATTGCATGCTTTTCTTCCATTCAAACATGTGGATCATACACATCCCGATTCTATTATTAGCTTGTGCTGTGCGGATAACGGCAAAGCGCTTGCAAAGGAAATTTTCGGCGACCGTTTCGTCTGGGTTCCTTATGTACGTCCAGGCTTCAATCTCTCCAAAATGATTGCCGAAGGTGTTCTTGCCAATCCAAATGCCGAGCTAGTGCTCATGGAAAAGCACGGCCTTGTTACTTGGGGCGAGACAAGCGAAGAATGTTACGCGCAAACGATCAAAATCATTTCCGAGGCAGAGGCATTCATTGAATCTCGTTTTGACGAGGCTTCATTGTTTGGCGGCGTGAAATACGAGGTGCTCGAAGCTGACGTTCGCAAAAGCGTAGCTGCACAGGTTATGCCAACCATTCGCGGCGCAGTGAGCGATGCGAAGAAGATGATTTTGACATTTGACGATGAAGCGGATGTGCTAGCATTCGTAAGCGGGAATAATTCTCCGACATTATCGCAGGTCGGCGCTGCATGCCCGGATCATTTGGTGCATACGAAGGTTGTTCCATTGTTTATCGACTGGACGCCAAATGCAGAGGATATCGATGGTTTGAAGGCGAAACTATCAGAAGGAATCGCTGCATACAAAGAGCAATATAAAGCTTATTTTGAACGCAACAAAAATGAAGGCGACGTCATGTTTGAAGCAGCGCCTCGCGTAATTCTAATTCCGGGTATCGGTATGATCAACACTGGCAAGAGCTGGGCGATGGCACAAGTGAGCGGAGCGTTATACCACCGTGCGATTGCCGTGATGCGCGGCGCAACAGCATTAGGTGATTTCGTATCGCTTAGCGAGAACGAGTCGTACAATGTGGAATACTGGCCACTCGAGCTATACAAATTGTCGCTTGCTCCAGCTGAAACGGAATTTTCACGCAAGGTTGCTTTCATTACAGGCGGCGCTGGCGGTATCGGAAGTGAAACAGCACGCCGTTTAGTATCAGAGGGTGCGCATGTTGTGCTTGCAGATCTTAATCTTGAAGGCGCTCAAAAGGTTGCCTCTGAAATTAATGAGAAATTTGGCGTATGCCGGGCAACAGCAGTGAAAATGGATGTAACGAGCGAAGAGCAGGTCAAAGCTGCTTATGCAGAGACAGCACTTGCTTACGGCGGCGTGGACATTATCGTGAACAACGCTGGTCTTGCGACTTCAAGCCCATTCGATGAGACATCGCTTAAGGAATGGAATTTGAATATGAATGTGCTTGGAACAGGTTATTTCCTGGTCGCTCGCGAAGCGTTTAAATTAATGAAGCAGCAAAGCATTGGCGGCAACATGGTGTTCATCGGATCGAAAAATTCTGTGTACGCGGGTAAAAATGCATCAGCTTATAGCTCGGCAAAAGCGCTTGAAGCTCATTTGGCACGCTGTATCGCAGCTGAGGGCGGCGAATTCGGCATTCGTGTAAATACGATTTTGCCGGATGCGATTTTGCAGGGGTCGGCAATTTGGAACGGCAGCTGGCGCAATGAACGTGCTGCGGCTTATGGCATTGAGCCGGATCAGCTGGAAGAATACTACCGCAAGCGCACGACGCTGCTTGTCAACATTTATCCGCGCGACATTGCAGAGGGCATTGCATTTTTTGCCTCCTCCAAAGCAGATAAAACGACAGGCTGTATGTTAACTATTGACGGCGGCGTACCCGCTGCATTCACCCGTTAGGAGGTTAGGCGATATGATCCAAGGGAGAGGCGAGAAGTCTTGGTATATACCGGATGGTTATATACCGCCAGACAGCACGGGAACGCTTACCAGCCATGAATCGATATGCGTGCTGAATTGCTCCACCGAAGAGGCCATTATTCATATTACGATTTATTTTGAGGATCGCGAGCCGATGGAAGATATTCAAGTTGTTGTTCCTGGCAGACGAACTAACCATATACGCACCAGCTCATTAATGAAGGAAGGGGCGTCGATTCCAATCGGCGTTCCTTACGCCATTGAGGTGCTGAGCAATATTCCAATCATTGTACAATACAGCAGATTAGATTCGACGCAGGCAGAGAATACGTTGATGTCTACGATGGCTTTTCCAATCAAATAGGTTGAAAATATAAATGAGAGGGTGTTCCATAATGACTGATCGCGCTTATACGTTTTTTGAGGAGCAGCAGAAAGAAAGAGGCATTAACATTGAAGAGGTAAAAGCAAAATTGAAAGCGCTCAAAATCGAAACACCTTCATGGGGTTATGGGGATTCCGGTACTCGTTTTAAGGTGTTTCAGAAGGAAGGCGTGCCTCGCAATCCGTTTGAGAAGGTTGAAGATGCGGCGCAAGTGCATAAGCTGACGGGGATCGCTCCTTCGGTAGCTATTCATATCCCATGGGACAAGGTAGAAGATTACGGCAAGCTTAGAAGCCATGCGGAAAGTCTTGGACTCTCAATTGGAGCGGTAAATCCGAATCTATTCCAAGATGAAGACTATATGCTTGGAAGCGTAACGAATTCCGATGCTGCAGTGCGCCGGAAAGCGACTGATCATTTGCTTGAATGCGTGGATATTGCCAAGGAAACGGGCTCGCGTGAATTTAGCTTATGGTTCGCCGACGGTACAAACTATCCAGGTCAAGGGCATATCCGCAAGCGTAAAGCTTGGATGCAGGAAGCTTTGGCCGAAATGTACAGTGCAATGACTCCGGACATGCGTATGCTCATTGAATACAAATGTTTCGAGCCGGCGTTCTATCATACGGATCTTGCCGACTGGGGCATGGCTTACAACCTCGCGCAAAAGCTCGGACCGCAAGCGGAAGTGCTTGTCGATACAGGCCACCATCTGCCTGGCGCGAACATTGAGCATATCGTTGCTTACTTGCTAGACGAGAAACGCCTTGGCGGATTCCATTTTAACAGCCGTAAGTACGCAGATGATGATCTTATTGTCGGAACGGTAAACCCTTACGAGCTGTTCTTGATTTTCTATCAAATCTTGAGTGCAGCAGGCGATGCGGATGCTGCTGTTCGCGGCAATGCAGAGAGCATTACTTATATGATTGACCAGTCGCATAATATCGAGCAAAAAATCCCTGCCATGCTGCGCTCCGTCCTGAACGTGCAAACCCAGCTGGCAAAGGCGCTGCTCATTAACCATGATGAAGTGAATGAAGCTGCTGAACGCAATGATGTTCTTGGCGCTGAGGATGCTGTGCGCCGCGCATTCGAATTCGATGTTACACCGCTTTTGCACGCGATTCGCGAAGAGCAGGGCTTGCCGCATGATCCAATGAAAGCATACCTAAGCAGCAGCTATGGCAAAGACATATTGGCGAGAGGCAAGGGCGGTGCCAGCTGGTGACCATCCTTGCTTACGATCTCGGAGCAAGCAGCGGAAGAGCGCTGCTTGGCAGGCTGAATAATGGCAAGATCGAGGTAGAGGAGCTGCACCGGTTCTCCAATGATCCGGTGCAGGTCGGCGATCGACTGCACTGGGATATTTTGCGACTGCTTCATGAGTTAAAGCAAGCGCTGCTGCTAGTTAAGCATCGCGACATTACGCTGGACAGCCTTGCAATTGATTCTTGGGCCGTTGATTTTGGCTTGATTGGAAGCAATGGGGAGCTGCTTGGCAATCCTTATCATTATCGCGATCATCATACAGATGGCGTAATGGAGCAGGTAGTGGAGGAATTGACGGAAACGGGGATATTTGCGAAGACGGGTATTCAGTTTCTGCCGTTTAATACGATTTACCAGCTGGCTGCTTTGAAGAAGGCAGATTCACCGCTGCTGCGGGATGCCAAACATTTTCTAATGATTCCGGATTTGCTCCGTTATTTTTTGACGGGTGAGAAATATAATGAATTTTCCAACGCAACGACAACGCAGCTGTATAACCCTGTTGCAGGCAGCTGGGACGAGGAACTGATTCGCTCGATTGGCATTTCGCCGGAACTGTTCGGTGAAATTGTACAGCCAGGGGCGAGGGTTGGCAGCTTGCGAGCTTCCCTTTGCGAGGAGCTTGGCATAGAGTCCGTTCCTGTTTATGCAGCAGCGGAGCATGATACGGGCTCAGCGGTTGCCGCAGTGCCTGCTCTTGAAAAGTCATTTGCTTACTTAAGCTGCGGCACTTGGTCGCTTATGGGTACAGAAGTCGACGAGCCAGTCATTACTGAATTGTCGCAGCAGCTGAACTTTACGAACGAAGGCGGCGTTTATGGCACGTATCGTTTGCTGAAGAACATTATGGGGCTGTGGATTTTGCAGGAATGCAGACGTTCATGGGAGCGGGCAGGAATTTCTTATACGTTCCCCGAATTAGTAAAGCTTGCCGAAGAAGCTAAGCCATTCGCTGCGTTTATTGATCCGGATGATCCGTTGTTTTTGCACCCGGGTGATATGCCTGCTAGAATAACGGAGTATTGTTTGCGCACAAGGCAGATGGCACCTGCTGATACAGGGGCGATTGTTCGGTGTATTTTGGAGAGTTTAGCCTTGAAGTACCGAAATGTGCTAGAGTTAACAGAGCAATTGTCTGGCCAAGCGTTCAGCGGTTTGCATATGGTTGGCGGCGGCATTCAAAATACGCTGCTCTGCCAATGGACTGCAAATGCGATTGGCAAGCCGGTGTGGGCAGGACCCGTGGAAGGCAGCGCAATTGGCAACATGATTGTGCAGTGGATTGCAAGTGGTCAGCTTGCTGACATTTGGGAAGCGCGCAAAGTGATACGCCAATCATTCCCAGTTGATGTGTATGAGCCAGAGCAGAATGATGCTTGGGAGAGCGCATATCGTGCTTTTAAAGAAACAACAGGAATCGCTTAAGCAGCGAATACAAATATAAGTAAGAAAGAGGTACGTTATGCTGGTCCATGAACGATACGATAAAATTGTACAGCTGGTAAATGAGAGAGGCAGCATCCGGGTTACGGAGCTGAGCGAGCTATGTCAGGTGACCGAGGAAACGATTCGGCGTGACCTTGACCGCTTGGAGCAAGCCGGACGTTTGCGCCGCTCCCATGGCGGTGCGGTTAGCGTAAAGGATCAGCAGCCGGAAATTCCGTATTTCGAGCGGGAGATTACGCATGCGGAGGAGAAAAAACGAATTGCTGTGGAAGCGATTAAGTTGATTCAGCCGAATGAGCGTATTTTGCTTGATGCGAGCTCGACGGCTTGGTATATGGCGGCAAGCATGCCGGATATACCTCTAACGGTGCTAACCAACTCCATCAAAGTTGCGATGGAGCTGAGCAGCAAAGAGAAGATTGAAGTCATCTCGACGGGCGGCATTTTGGCTTCGCGTTCATTGTCCTATGTTGGTCCGTTAGCCGAGCGTTCTCTTGATGCATATCATGTGGATAAAGCATTTCTCTCCTGCAAAGGTGTCCATTTGGAGCGCGGCGTAAGCGAGTCGAACGAGCTGCAAGCACGCATCAAGCACAAAATGGTAGGTATGGCGGATCAAGTCATTCTGGTCGCCGACTCCAGCAAGTTCGGCGTTCAAGCGTTTACCCATGTGGCGGATTTAGATGATGTAGATGCAATCATTACGGATGAGCGGCTGCCAGCAGCAATCTTATCGCAGCTTAAGGAAAAACAAATTTCCGTTACAACGGTGTAGAGCATAGATGGCGCTGGCTTCAGTAGAAGCGCAGCGCCATTATTGTTGTTTAGTATAGGGTTAATGGCGAAAGGGAGCTGTAAGCGCATATGTGTTCTTACAGCGGTAAAAGTGGCGTATCTAGTGCTTGTAAGCACAAATAGGTGCTTACTGAGCAACTTAACATGCTGGTTACCCACGAAAGAGAGCTTTAAGCGCATATGTGTTCTTACAGCGTTAAAAGTGGCGTTTCAGAGTGCTTGTAAGCACAAATAGGTGCTTATTGAGCAACTTAACAGGCTGGTTACCCACGAAAGAGAGCTTTAAGCGCATATGTGTTCTTACAGCGGGAAATAGGGCGTTTCAGAGTGCTTGTAAGCACAAATAGGTGCTTATTGAGCAACTTAACAGGCTGGTTACCTACGAAAGAGAGCTGTAAGCGCATATGTATTCTTACAGCGGTAAAAGTGGCGTTTCAGAGTGCTTGTAAGCACACATAGGTGCTTATTGAGCAACTTAACAGGCTGGTTACCCACGAAAGAGAGCTTTAAGCGCATATGTGTTCTTACAGCGGGAAATGTGGCGTTTCAGAGTGCTTGTAAGCACCTATATGTGCTTATTGAGCAACTTAACAGGCTGGTTACCTACGAAAGACCTACGAAAG